>QBUV01000162.1 GCA_013572355.1 Candidatus Methanogaster sp. | reverse complement strand
ATCTTGTTGGTAGGCGTTTTGTCGGATCTTATTGTAGAGTCTTCAGTATTTTTTTGGGATTTTGACTTCACCGGCATGGAAGGTTTTGGAGTTAGCGGATTATTAATAGTTATCTATTGGACATTATTTGAAGGATATAATGGTCAATCTGTTGGGAAAATGGCACTGGGTTTGAAAGTTACAGATCGGAAAGGAGGAAAAATAGGTTTCGGGGTTGCGGCATTAGAAAGTTTTGGCAAAGCATTTCTCCTGCCATTGGATTGTCTTATTGGCTGGTTGGCTATGCCTGATAGCAAGTTGCGTCTCTTTAACAGGATTTCCAGTACCATTGTTATCAGAACAAAATATGAAGAACCCGGGGGGGTCAGATACGTCAAAGAAAATGAATAGTCCCGGTTTTATGGTGTCCCATCGGTGCGATGCATTTTTATACGAACGTGCCCCCAATATCAATCGATGGTTTCAGATGTATTAAGCGGGGTAAAACCGGACGTCAGGATGCTTCACGACATGGACGACGTGCTCTATGACCATTCGCAGCTAAACGCTTCCAACGCCGAGTTGTATTACATGTACCGTGATCTCTCACTGAGCAGGGCGGATCACCAGAGGATTCTCGAGCATCGTCTGCGGTACGACATCACCGTGATACCGCCGGGGATGCTCGGAACGGAGTATGTAAAGACTGCGGGACACGACCACCCTGGTGACTACGGGGAGATATACGAGGTGCTTGAGGGTGAGGCAGAGTATCTGCTGCAGAAAAGAGCAGGGGACAGTGTATCTGACGTGATCGTGGTACATGCTGATGCCGGCGATAAGGTGATTATACCGCCGGGATACGGGCATGTGACGATAAACTCGTCTAATAAGACGCTTAAGATGGCTAACTGGGTTTGCAGGGATTTCTCCTCTATTTACGACTTTTTCAGGGAGAAAGGCGGGGCTTCATACTTCATGCTGGAAGAAGGTTTCATTCCGAATCCAAAATATGAGAATCTCCCGGAAATACGTTTCTTAAAGCCGACAAATTACAGTGAGGTTGGACTTTGGAAGAACAAGGAGATGTACGGGCTTGTGAAACAACTCGATATGCTGGAGTATCTCATAAGACCGGATGGGTACGGCGGATTATTTGAAAGAATACTTGGTTGAGGTGGTACTATCACAGAATATCCTATTAAACGCGGGCACAAACTCGATGATGACTTGATTCGGGAGACGATGAAGGAATGCTTCGGATGCGATGCTGAGATGGAAGACGGTAAGTTCGTCATCGGTTACAAATCATTAAAGCGGATGGAAGCGTGGATGGACGGGAAACAACTCTGTGTGCATACGGAATCGAACATGGACTCGGATATCGAGGACGTATCCGATGCAAACAGATGTTTTCGGAGATTTCTCGAGTCTGCCACCGGATTCACAGCAAAGCAACGTACAAAAAAGATGAAGAAGAGTTAGTTAGTTGCACAGTTACCGCCATGGCTGCCGTTATGGAGTGAGAGCTTTACTTAAAAATAAAAAGTATAGGGCTTAGCGAAGATTGTGTGATCCCTCACACAACAATCGTCGCTGCCGATGCGATCTTTGGATACCGTTCCGCTACTTCTCGCGCAATCGGTCCCTTGATCTCGGTGCCCTTTGGGATGCCATCGTCATCGGTGATCACCACTGCATTGTCCTCGAAGGATACGCGCATCCCGTCGGGACGTCTGTACTCCTTCTTCTGCCTGATCACCACAGCACGCATGATCTGCTTTCGCATCTCAGGAGTTCCCTTCTTTACAGATACGACCAGCATATCGCCGATCCCTCCTTTCGGGTACCGGTTCTTTACGCCGCGGTAGCCCACCACAGAGATGACCCCGACAACCCGTGCGCCGGTGTTATCGACACAGTTTAATTTCGCTCCCGAGTTTAGCGGACGCGTCATCGCTGAACGGATGCCTTTCATGTCAGCGCCACCACCACAAATGACTTGGTTTTGCCGAGAGGACGGCACTCAGCGATCTTGACGACGTCGCCCTCCTTTGCATTAATGCATGGCGGGTTGTGGGCATGGATCCGTGATCTGCGCTTTTCATACCGCTCGTATTTGAATATCCTCTTCTCGTAAGTGCGCTCGACCACCACGGTTTTGTCCATCTTGGAACTGATAACAACTCCATCAAGCACCTGCCCCCGAACAGGGAGCGTGCCATGAAACGGGCAGTTTGGATCCTCGCATTCTGTTAGCGGGATAGGTACATTCAATCCAATATTTCTTGCCATCGGTTATTCCTCTTCCTTTTTAGTTCCTTCTGATTCTTCTTTAGTTCTTGTGCTTCTTTGATATTCTGTCTTCGGGACGTGCAACAAGCAAATCCCCATCGACCCGGACCTTCCGGTCATCCGACAGACTGAAGATAAATGTAGAATGCGCTTTCGGAATGGTTTTATCGAGAAAATAGTCACCCTCTTCATCCGGTCCACCGCTCTGTGGAGCCGAATACCCAGGTCCTGCCCGAAAGGCAGCCGTTGCCTCGTTCATGGCAGAAAAATCGGAATAGCCCGTGGTAATGAGTAGCGTGTTTCTTGTTTCGTCGACCACAACGCCACTGGTGCCGACCATATCAGGATTTGTGCTCCCTGCAACCATGGTTTCAAGACCGATCAGGGTGTGGTACACCAGATTCCCGGGGGTGATCTCGTATGTCATAACCCTCTCTCTTTCTGGATCGTCTTGATCCGCGCAATGGTACGTCTCAGTTCTCCGATCAATCCGGGGTTCTCTGGCGCGCCTCCTGCAGAGGAAAGTGCACGCTCCCTGATTAGATCCATCCGCAGCGATTCGAGTTCATCAAGCATCTCATTCGGGCTCATATTCCTGATCTCTTCCGATTGAAGTTTCGTCATCTACTTTAAGCCCCCTTGTGCACCCTTGATGCCGGATGCCAGTAATCGAAGCCAGTGTGCTTGTGCTCGGTGACCCCGTCATTCACCCGGCCCTCCTCTTCTACCAAGATTGCCTCTTCCGGCTTGCCAGGCTTTGCCTGTTTGTGCGCGATCGCCATCGCATGCCAGTCAAGACCGTCGTGCCTGTGCTCCCAGATACCGTTCGCATTACGGGTTTCGGATGGGGTTTTGGGGGGGATGCCCTCTGTTTCAACTGGAGATTCTGCCATAGCCAGTGCCTCAGTATCCAGAGCCTCAGGGGGGATGCCCTCTGTTTCAACTGGAGATGGAGTTTGGATGATGTCTGAAGTAGCTGAACCCTCACCCATCACTTCGATGGTGGACTTGTCAGCAATTTCCGCTTCGGTCGCCACCTCAACTCCTGTGATCTCTACTTCCGCTCCGATCATCTCTTCAGCAGTCGCGATTCCGGTCTCTTCCACAATCACAGGTTCAGGCGGCTCGACCTCCACCAAGCTGAACACATCCGGCAGCACGGTACCAGGCAGTACGATCTGGACGCTGCAGCCGATCGTGCCCAGTTTCCGAACCGCGGTCGAAAACCCGTGGTGCACGATCTCCTCTGCCGGCTTACCAGCATGTACGATGTAACCCTCCACAACCTTCTCGATCCGCGATCTGGGACCTGTGAGTTTTCCGGAGAGTACGATCCTGCATCCGATTGCGCCTGCGCCAATGATTCTTCGAAGCGTCGAGTGCGCTGCCTTTCGGAAATACCAGCCGCGCTCGAGCGCGCTTGCGATCCGTGACGCCATCAACTGCGCATTCAATTCAGGGATGCCCACGCTCTGCACATCGATCTGGGGATTGTCGAGATCGTAATACTGATCCATGTCCTTTGTCAGCTTGCGAACCACTTTTCCGCCCTTTCCAATGACCATTCCAGGTTTCTCTGCAAAAATAGTGATCTGGGTTCCCATCGGGGTTCTGTTCATCTCCATACCGGCGTAACCAGCGCGTTCAAGTTCTCCGGAAAAATACTCATCCATTCTTGCCCTGTTGAGCCCCTGCTGCACAAATTTTCGCTCGACTGTCATCTATAACTCCTCCAAAATAATCTCGACTGTTACTGTCTCAGTATTCTTCGCAGTTGCACGACCCATAGCACGCGCTATAGTTCCGCGGATAGTTCTGCCCTGTTTGGTTGCAGCATGTGATATTCTCATGCGGTCAGGTTCCAGACCTTTGTCCATAGCGCTGTTCTCGGCATTGACAAGTACCTTTAGAACCTCTGTGGATGCCCGCACCGGATACCTGCCTGCAGCCATCTTGCCGCGCCGGTGTCCGACGCCGTCGGTGTAGCGATTGAATGGGATTGCGCGCTTGAGCGCGATTACATCTGTAAGATACTGCTTTGCCGCTGGTATGCGCATATTTTTGATCGCAATACATATCTCACGTGTGTGTTTTGGTGAGACGTGCAGTTCGTAGCCCATCGCTTTTGATGATGTATTCGGATTTGATTCGCGTGAATAATTTACCTTTGCCATTGGTATCTCCTTGATGATATATTATTCTAATATACTATTTTGCATCACTTGAGCGGCACGAATTTGCTGGACCTGGTTGCACCGACGCCTGCACTGCCGTGCCTCACTATATTCCGGGTTAGCGAATACTCGCCGATATAATGACCGATCATCTCCGGTTGCACCGTCACCCTGTTAAATTTCTTGCCATCGTGAATCTCAAGATCGATCCCGATCATCTCCGGTAGAATGATCATATCCCGAAGATGAGTCCTGATCATGGTGCGCCCGTCCTTGACGCGCTGGATCAGTTTCTTGTGATCTTCAGTAAAACCTCTGCTTATCTTCCTGCGCTGGGATGCGGGAAGCAGATCTGTGAACTCCTGAAAGGACATCTTCTTTATATCCGGGATGGTATATCCCCGGTATGTAATCTCTCCCTTCTTTCGTGGTAGTTTCTTCTTCGTCTTCTTTGCCATTGTTTCACCTGTGAATTATTACGCGCGATATTAAACGTGTCATGCATGTCATGATTATCGTTTCCCTGTCCGTCTCGATGCGATGCTTCCGACTTTCCGTCCAGGCGGCGTGTTTCTGCTAACACTCTTCGGCCTCCCTGGATGTTTCCGGTTGCCGCCACCGAATGGATGATCGACCACGTTCATCGCAACCCCGCTCACACGTGGGTATTTCGCCGCGCGGGTCTTTAATTTGTGATATTTCTTTCCTGCCTTCAGAAACGGCCTATCTGTGCGCCCGCCGCCAGCAACCAGACCGATTGTTGCCCTGCATCTCGGGGCTAACCATTTCATCAAACCGGAAGGCATCTGCACCAGTGTCTTGCCGACATCGTGGGTGACCAGAAGCCCATACACCCCGGACGCCCTTGCAAAATGCCCGCCATCGCCTGGATGGGATTCGATGTTGCAGATAGGGGTACCCTCCGGGATGTCGGATAGCGGTAGAATGTTTCCGACTTTGATCTCAGCTCCTATGCCGCAGTCGACCACTTGACCAACAGACATCCCTTCGCATACAAGGATCAGCCGTTCTTCGCCATTCCCAAAGGAGATTCGTGCGATCGGTGCAGATCTGGCAGGATCGTGTAGGATCTCGATAATATCTGCTCTGATAGTTGTATCGCTAATGTTTGGGTGGGACAGTTTTGCTTTGAATTTATGGGAAGGCGCCCGGTATGTTGGCCCCCCCCGTCCTCGGTTCTGTGATATGATTCGTTTTCCCATCTTAACTCACCTAAAATAATCCTATTCTGGTAGCGATCTCAGTTGCTGCATCTTCATCCGTGAACGTTACGATCGCCTTCTTCTTGCCCTTCGGCGTGATAAGTGTCCTGATTGCAGCAACGTCGAACCCATAGATATCCTTGATATCTCTCTTGATATGGTTCTTGTTTGCGTTTATGTCCACGATCAACTGGAGTTTGTTCTGCTCTTCCAGTTGTATGGTTGCTTTTTCTGTGATGAATGGGTATCTGATCGACATGGTATCACTCTTGTATTTTCATACATAGTGATCGCTGGGTACTTTAATATTTGTAATGTGCCAGAGTTGCAAGGTTGTTGATGATCGGAGCCGATCGATCATGATCCGTTACGTTCTACCAAACATCCACCAAAGTAAGTTGGCAGCATCCAATAAACGATAACATTTATATACGCAGCGATTATAGTCATGGGATGGAGGCGTTGTAATGTCCGACAAGGAATCGATACGTGTACAATCGTTGCAGGATGAATTAAAAGATTGTAAGGCACTTAGCAAGGCACTAAAAATACTCGCCGGAGAAGTTTCGTGTGTGCTCAGCGAAATAGCGGAAAAAGGCGGCACAAAAGATATATGTGCGAGTATGGGTGAAGATGCTGGCAGGCGGCTCGGTAAGAAGGCGAGAGAAAAATTTGGCAAGATCGAGAAGGTGGAAGAAGCTCTGGATATCTGTATATACCATACAGACTCGTGGTATGGATATGAGATTGAGATTGACCACATCGAGGACGGTACAATTTATATTAATGTATTCAAGTGTTTCATACGCGATATCCTCCGGGACCGAGGACTTGCGACGGACTCTCCGCTCTGCGGCATCACGCGCGGCTACCTCATAGGAGCACTGAAGGAGCTTACTGGCAAGGACGTGGATGTGCAAATCGTGCACGGGAATGTAGAAGGCGTCTGCAGAGAAAAGATTATTATTAAGTGAAGGATTGTATAGTCGGACCTTGCAGTAGGGAGATACGATCCTGGGCTCAGGCCTATGTATCCGGCCAAGAGCCCTATCCAACCAGGGTGCGGATAGTGATCCGTGAGATCGGGTCGATCCGGAGTGTGACAAATAAGATTTATGTGGTCACAACTACAGACAAGAGTGGAGGCGTTGTAATGTCCAACAAGGAATCGATACATGTACAGTCGTTGAAGGATGAGTTGAAGGATTGTAAAGCGCTTAGCAAGGCACTGACTATACTCGCCGGAGAAGTTTCGTGTGTGCTCAACGAAATAGCGGAAAAAGGCGGCACAAAAGATGTATGTGTGAGTATGGGCGAGGATGCTGGCAGGCGGCTCGGTAAGGAGGCACGGAAACAGTTCGGCACAATCGAGAATGTGGAGGAAGCCCTGGACACATTCATATACCGTACGAATATGTGGTATGGCTATGAGATGGAGATCGACCGCGTAGAGGACGGTGAGATCCACTTCAATGTATTCAAGTGTTTCATACGCGACATCCTCCGGGACCGAGGACTCACGACAGAATCTCCGCTCTGCGGCATCACGCGCGGCTATCTCACAGGAGCGCTGAAGGAACTTACTGGCAAGGATGTGAATGTGGAACTCGTGCTTGGAGATGTGAACGGCATCTGCCGGAAGAAGATTACTATCAAGTGAGTTTGGCATGGGCGGCAGGTCTTTCTGGTGCTCGATGCCGGCTTTCCGCAAGGATGGTGTTCATCGCAAATGCGTGTTATACTACCCCGCAAGTGTAATTTGGAACTCTATATGACCACCACAGAGAAAACAGAAACTCTCTGCGTCCTCTGTGGTTGATCATCTTTGTTATAACCCATATCCACCCAGAAGAAATCAAAAAATCACTCCCATTGGATGCATAATTTGATGTGCAAACCCAACCAACATCCGGATAATATGGATTCAAGAATCAAAGCGATCCTTATAGCAGAGGGTTCGGCGGATATCGAGCCCGAACTGCTCAGCACCTCCAAAGCTCTCGCATCAGGTCCGTCAACCGCGGGACCGGGCGCAGGAATCGGGTCATTCTTCTTCAGGTCAGGAGGGCATCTTGTTCGGTTGGAGCACAGGAGAGACCCCGATGCGGCTCTCATAGTGCGGCGGATAGATGAAGAGGCGGCGGTCGGCGGCATGTATGGCGGCAGCGATGATGCAGGCGATGCCCGCATTGCTGCTGGTATCGATGAGAATGGTGATACTGGTAATGCTGGTGATGTCGATGCTGATACCCACACTGCTGGTAATGGTGACGGCGATGACGTAGTCATCTTTTACAAGGGCAGGGAACTTGTGCGCGGCAGAATCGAGCCAGCGCTGCTGCACTGCCCGGAGCAGGCATACATCACCCTGAGCGAATCCTGCATCTTTGACTGCACATTCTGCCCGGTCCCGAAACTTGGAGGCAGAACCAAAACCGCAGACGAAGTCCTGAGAATGGTTGATGATGCATACCGGACCGGCAACCTTCGTGCAATTTCTATCACATCGGGAATCGAGCGCTCGCCCGGAGAAGAGGTTACCCGGGCTGTCGATCTCGTAAAATCCCTCACAAAGTACAATCTGCCGATTGGGGTATCGGTGTATCCGACCGGGGATTCATCCATCCGCCTGAAGGAGGCGGGCGCTGTCGAGATCAAGTACAATGTGGAGACCATGGACCGGGAGATCTTTGGGCGCGTCTGCGCTGACATGGATCTCGATTTTGTGCTTGCATCGCTAAAGGATGCTGTGAGCATCTTTGGCAGGAACCGGGTCTTCGCAAACTTCATCATCGGTCTTGGGGAGTCGGACAGAACTGTGAGGGAGGGCGTGGAGACGCTTGCGGGGATTGGTGTAATCCCGATTCTCCGTGCGTTAAACCTCCATCCACTCCGTCCTGATCTGATGAATGTGTGCCCGGATGCGGCACGTCCGGATGCTGATCGGTTGCTCAGGCTTGCCCGGTTCGAGCGCGAGGTTCTGGATGCGCACGGGTTGCGGGCTGATGTGGCGGAGACGATGTGCCTGCCGTGCGGGGGGTGCGATCTTGTGCCGCATCGGGATGTGTGAGGCCAGGAGAGTGCACAGGTCTATAAGCGATGGAGTGGACTTTTCTATAGTTGCATCCAAATGATGGGACAGAGGTGTTCACTTATGGAAACGA
>QBUV01000161.1 GCA_013572355.1 Candidatus Methanogaster sp. | reverse complement strand
TTTCAACTCAACGACCATTTTTTCCTGTAGTTCTGTCCGGTTTACGAACCCCGTGCATTTTACTGGCTGTAATATGAACCGTATAAAATCACTAACTTATTTGTTAGTAACTCGTATGTTACCAAGAGGTCCTGCTGATCCACAGGTGGGGTCTAAGGGAACTTACGATGGGTACTTTGCCAGACCGTCCGCCAACTCCACTCTCGCGATCGTTGCAATTCGCGGCATCCATGACTTTAACTTTATTTTTTTATAGTATCTACAGCATAACTTGAGCCGTTCCATCATGCCAGGGTCGCACTCGCAAACTCCACAAACTCACGCAGCTTAGCAAGCGCTGCGCCGCTATCGATGACCTCTTCCGCCTTCCGAACCCCAGCTTCCAGATCAGACACCATCCCGGAAACATAGATCGCAGCACCGGAATTAAGCACCACAACATCCCGCTTCGGTCCTTCCTGTCCCTCGAATATCGATACGATGTCGGAAGCATTCTCTTCCGGAGTCCCGCCCGCAATATCTGCGATCTTCGCCCTCACAAACCCGAAATCCTCTGGCTTGACTGTGTAAGTTGAGACCTCTCCGTCTTCGAGCGATGCGATCGTTGTCTCGCTGATATTCGAGATCTCGTCCATGCCATCACCGTGCACGACCATGGCACGCTCGCTTCCAAGGCGGGCAAGCACCTCTGCAATCGTCTCGCAGAGCGCGGGATCAAAGACTCCGATCACCTGCGCAGATGCACCTGCCGGGTTGGTGAGCGGTCCGAGGATGTTAAAGACGGTGCGCACGCCAAGCTCCCGCCTTGGACCTGCGACACGCTTCATCGCCGGATGGAAGACCGGTGCCAGAAGAAAGCCGATCCCAACCTTCTCGATGCATTCCTTCACCTGTTCAGGCGGGAGATCGATCCGTATGCCGAGAGCTTTCAGCACATCAGCGCTTCCGGATTGGGATGTGATCGCGTAGTTTCCGTGCTTTGCGACAGGAATTCCTGCGGCTGCGGTGAGGATCGCTGCTGCGGTGCTAACGTTTATCGTGTTGTGGACATCGCCGCCTGTGCCACAGGTATCAACAAGCGTCCCTGCCACATCCGGCGCGATGGTGCGTGCAGCGGCGCGCATGCCGCGTGCAAATCCCGCGATCTCATCGATCGACTCTCCCTTCATCTTAATCCCGATCAGGAACGCGCCGATCTGGGCATCGGTCGCATCCGTAAAGATGCTTGTGATGGCACGCTCTGCCTCTTCCATGCTCAAATCTCTTCCTTCGCTTACGATCTGTATGTATTCATTCATCATTGCACCACCTCTGTCAAGGCTGCCGCGCATGTAGCGTTGTGCAGCCCTCCCGCTGCCAAGGGAGGTTTTGTGTAGGATGCGCTGTAGTTTATTATGTAGGTATCGCAGAAAACCAGTGTTGCCACAATGCATAATAACCGGATAATCAAATCATTGGTACCATGAACAGATCAATCCCGCACATCATCTTCATAACACTCGCAATACTCCTGATCATCCCGATCTGCGCAGGAAATGTGCATGAAACTACCATCTGCTACCTCGAAGACAGCGTCGAGACCGGAGATACCATTGATCTGGAACAGGGGTATCGGCTAACGATCGATGACATCAGGAAGAATGATGCAGCGATCAGCATATTTAATGGCAGCGAAGAGATCCTGAACACCAGCATATCCGGCGATTACACGTTTGGGAAGGAGATCGGCGGCATCGATTACGACATCATACGGATATCGATGAACTTGACCGGCGGTGAGCCGGCCTGGATGGAGCTTGAACAGTACCGCGATCCTGGCGAGCCGTTCGATTACCCGCTGATCGGTACAGTATCCATAAGCATCAAAAAAGGCGAGCGAGAACCTTTGAAAGCAGGATATGAACTCGAAGCAACCTCTATCATCGATAACACTGCTGTTCTTACGCTGTATAAAGACGATAACATAGTCAAACAGGAGAAACTGAGTAGAAACGGCGAACGGTTCGTCTATACGACGAAGATCGATGGGCAACGCCACACCATCCTGATCGCAAAATTTGATCGGATATCTGACAACGATTCGGTGCATGTAAGTGGATTATCGCAGTTCGAAGAGCCAGAATCCGCAGACGATGGCGATGGCGATGATGACGGTGGCAAATGGAACCTCCAGCTCGTAGAATCACCGTACTTTCAGTATCTGCTGAGCATCTTTGTATTTGCCTGCGTCTTTGTGATGATCCTCGGTATCGCAAGGCGGGTGCGCAAGTGATTGGGTGATGTGATGGGTGGTCAAGGAGGAATTGCATGGAGTATCTGATCCGAAAGGCGGTGGTGCAGGATGTCCCGCAGATGCAGGAACTGATCAATGGGTATGCTGAGGCCGGGGTGATGCTCCCGAGATCGCTTTCCGAATTATATGACAATGCCCGGGATTTCACGGTGTGTGTGAGCGGCGACCAACTGCTCGGCTGCTCTGCCCTCCATGTATGCTGGGCCGGTCTTGCAGAGATTGTATCCTTTGCTGTGAGGCAGGATGCGCATCATCATGGGATCGGGGCGCAACTGCTACATGCATCGATGGATGAGGCAGCGGGCCTTGGAATCGACACGATCTTCACGCTTACCCGCGTGCCTGACTACTTCAGGAGGCACGGGTTTGTTGAGGTGGATAAGGGAACGCTTCCACACAAGGTATGGAGCGGCTGCATCAAATGCCCGAAGTTTCCTGATTGCGATGAGATTGCGATGACGAAGCGGCTGTAGGGGGGCAGCAGGTGGGTGGGTTGACCCGCGCCGGTCATGCATCTTATTTATATCAATACAGGTCAACAAGTATCTGCATGGAAGAACCATCTCAAACCGATCTCTCAGAGATGTACCACAACACCGAAAGTATCATCAACTCGATAGTGGGCGAAGTTGGCAAAGTCATCGTCGGTCAGACGGACGCTCTGGAACATCTGTTGATATCCTTGCTCTCCAACGGACATGCGCTTATCGAGAGTTATCCGGGTCTTGGAAAGACGCTCATGATCAACACCCTATCAAGGGCGATGGATCTCTCATTCAACCGGATCCAGTGCACGCCTGACCTGATGCCGTCTGATATCACAGGTACCATGATCGTGGAGGAGCACGCCGGAGAGAAGCGGTTCCGATTCGAACGCGGTCCGGTCTTCTCAAACATCGTGCTTGCAGACGAGATCAACCGTGCATCCCCAAAGACCCAGAGCGCGTTTCTCGAGGCGATGCAGGAGAAGCAGATCACCGCTGGAAACGAGACCTATAAACTGGATGCCCCGTTCTTCATTCTTGCAACCCAGAACCCGATCGAGATGGAAGGGACGTTTCCGCTGCCGGAAGCCCAGCTCGACAGATTTCTGATGAAGATACTGATGAATTATCCGTCTTTTGAGGAGGAGCGCATCATCGTGGAGCGATACACCTCCGTGTCCGAACCGAGTGTGAACCGTGTCATCGGCGGGGACGAGCTCATTGCGCTTCAGCGCCTGACCAGGGAGGTTCCGATCTCTGAAGAATTAACGGCACATGCGATCAACATCGTGACCGCAACCAGGAACTGGGAGAACCTCGAATACGGCGCATCCCCGCGTGCATCGATCGCGCTTACACTGACAGCGAAGGCGAGAGCGCTGATTCGCGGGCGCAACTACGTATCCAAGGAGGATATCCATGCGATGGCATGTCCGATCCTGCGGCACAGGATCATCCTGTCGTTCGAGGCAGAGCGGACCGGAGTTACGCAGGATCAGGTGGTCAGGGAGATCCTCAAGGGTGTGAAATAGACTGGTAATTCCGGGGTTACAACCACTTTTGAGTTACCCGAGTTACTGCATCGATGAGGGGTATTAGCGATCCGGTCAATCACCACAAAAACGCGAACACCTCCACCAATCCCAAAAGAATATGTAACATCGTAACACATGGAGTCTATGCTTCCGATACTCACGAAGTCGCTTAAAGACGCGCCGATCACGCTTCGTGGTGAATATTATTACTTCATCCACCCGATAACGGACGGCGTACCCGAACTTACGCCTGCACTCCTCTCAGAGGTTGCGGATCGCATCATCGAACTGGCTGATACCGATGTGGACAAGATCGTGACCATCGAGGCGATGGGGCTCCCGATCGGGACCGTGCTTTCTATGAAAACAGGCATCCCGCTTGTGGTCATCCGGAAAAGGCAGTACAACCTCCCAAATGAGATTGCTGTGCATCAACGTACAGGATATTCGAAGGGAGAACTGTACCTGAACGGGATCAATAAAGGAGACCGTGTGCTCGTCGTGGACGATGTGATCAGTACAGGGGGTACGATGAAAGCGGTCAGCCTTGCGCTCGAACTTGCTGGCGCCGAGGTGTCCGATATCATCGTGGTCATCGAGCGCGGCGAAGGCGCAGAGGCATTGCGTGCAGCGGGACGGGATGTGAAGACGCTAGTCTCGGTGGAGGCGGATGCGGAGGGCGTCACGATCAAATCGGCTCAGTGATGGCTGATACGGTTCTTGTCTCTGATCTCATCACCTATCTGCGATGTCCGCGCCTTGTATACTTTGCAAGCCGGAAAAACGACCGCGAACCGGTGGAGCGGGACGTGGATGCGAGATACTTAGCTCACCTTATCTCAAAGGAACTTGCGCTCACGTATCACCGCGCCGCTGCAAGTACAAGCGAAGACGCGGCAGAAGTGCTGCGGATCGAACTTGACCGCATCGTAAACGAACTTCCGATAATCTACCGTTCCGAACTTACAGGCGTGGATCGCTCCGCGATCAGGGATGCAGCAGAGGGTATCGATACCGGCGCAATCGGACTACGGATCGCAGATGTCATCCAAAAGACCGGGAGGGACGAACTTCTCGCAAGGATAACCCCGTGTGCGGTCGAGTACGCAATCTATTCGGACGCTCTCGGGCTTGCCGGGTCTCCTGACAAACTGGTGCGGGTGGGTGACCGCGTGCTGCCGTACATGATCAGGACCGGTGAAGCGCCTGAAAACGGGGTATGGAAACCTGACCGGCTACAGATCACGGCTTATTCGATGCTTGTGGAAGAGCGGTTCGGACAGGTCGTGGAGTATGGTTTCGTGGAGTACGCACGGTTCTTTGAGATACGCGAGGTGGTTATCAGATCGAGAGACCGGCGCAGGGTTCTTGAGTTGCGAAACCGGGTTCGAATGATCAAAGGCGGCCGGATGCCCGACAGCGCGCAAGGTTCGCCGTGCGAGCTCTGTGCATTCGAAGAGGATTGTGTCGCGAAGCGGTCGCTTGCATCGAAGTTCTGGTAGCGTTTTTGAATTCTGTAATTTGTATTAAATATTAAAAAGCCACCAAAAAGCATGCAACATATTTAAACCAGAGACCAATAGATAATCACTGATGAAGGCGGTTATTCTTGCTGCGGGTGAAGGGGTACGGTGCAGACCACTGACACTTACGAGATCAAAGGTGATGCTTCCGGTCGCAAACAAGCCAACGGTCGAGTATGTGGTTCGTGCGCTGCGTGACAGCGGCATCAGAGATATCGTGATGGTTGTCGGGTATGCAAAAGAGCGTATCATGAATTATTTTGGGAACGGGAAGGATTTTGATGTTAATATCGAATATACGGAGCAGAAACAGCAACTCGGTACGGCATACGCTATAAAACAGGTAAAGGATCTCGTGGAGGGCGAATTTCTCGTACTGAATGGGGACAATCTCGTGAGCGAAGAGACGATCAAAGACCTCACAGAGAAACACACAGGAGGCGTGTCGATTCTGACAGCAGCAAGAGCGGATGCCACCGGATATGCGCTTGTTGAGGAGAGGGACGGAAAGGTTCTGAAGATCATCGAGGGTCTAACGCTCAAGGACGTCCACAATGTCAATACGGGCATCTACATATTCGGTCCGGATATCTTTGATGCGATCGAGGAGACGCTTAAGTCCGATCTCGGCGAGTTCGGGATCACGGATTCGATACAGCGGATGGTCGATTCCGGATACGGAGTCCATGCATTCAGGACAGACCACACGTGGATGGATGTGATACATTCATGGAATCTGCTCGATGTGAATGCAAGGATTCTTGAGGACATTTCCGAATCGGTGCACGAAACCGCGGAGGTGGACGGTAAGATCAAGGGCAGGGTGGTTGTTGGCAGCGGTTCGATCATCGGAGCAGGTTCGTACATCAAAGGTCCTGTGATCATCGGAAGGGACTGCGAGATCGGTCCGAATGTGGTCATCGCGCCGTCAACATCCATCGGAGACAATGCCACGATCGAGCCGTTCACATACATCAGGAACAGCGTGATCCTTGATAACACGTACATCGGCTCGGGAAGCACCATAAAAAACTCTATCATAGGCGAGAACAACCTCATCGAGAGCCATTTCATCACAGAGAGCGGAAAGAATCTGATGATAGAACTGGAAGGGATGCTGCACCACGCAGATGAACTCGGTACCGTACTCGGCGATGGTAACAGGGTCGGATGCAACGTCTCGACTGCGTCTGGCACACTTGTTGGAACAGAGTGCAGGATCGAGACTGGTGCTGTCATCAGGAAGCAGATACCGCCCCATACGCTGGTGATGTGATATGTGCGGTATCGTCGGTTATCTCGGTAACGCCTCCGGCGTCGACGCTCGGGACGGAGAATTTTTCACGGGCGTTACATCCGGAGCCATGCCGGTTCTCTTCGATCTCTTGAAGAAACTGGAGTACCGCGGATACGACTCTGCCGGAATCGCCATCTTAAACGATGAAAATGATGAGATACTGACGTCCAAGACCGAAGGAAGCGTCGATGACCTGATATCGATCACGCCTGATCTTAAAGGAAGCATCGGAATCGGACATACGCGGTGGGCAACGCACGGAAAGCCATCGACCAGGAACGCGCATCCACACTCTGATGGCACAGGCAGGATTGCGCTCGTCCACAACGGGATCATCGAGAACTATGCAGAAATCAAGGACAACTTGATCGATTCAGGACACGAATTCATATCAGAGACCGACACAGAAGTACTTCCGCATCTGATCGAGGAATATTATGATGGCGATCTCGAATCAGCAGTGCGAAACGCGTTATCGATGGTTCGCGGGTCGTACGCACTCGCGGCGATAAGTGCTGACAATCCTGACAGGATCGTTGTAGCGCGGAAGGATAGTCCACTTGTTCTTGGACTCGGGCGTGGTGGTTTTTTTGTAGCGTCCGACGTATCCGGGATCCTCAAGTACACGAGAGATGTCATCTTCATGAACGATGGGGAGATCGGTGTAATAACAGATGCCGGTATCGATATCACGACACTCGAGGGGGTTTCTGTTGAGAAGAAGATCGAAACGATTGAATGGAATCCTGAGGCGGCAGAGAAGAGTGGTTATGAGCATTTCATGCTAAAAGAGATATTCGAACAGCCAGACACCATCAGGGATACGTTTTCAGGAAGAATATCGGCAGACGGGATCGATCTCGGTGTGGCGCTGCCGAACGTCAGGAGGATCGTAATCATCGCATGTGGAACCTCGTACCATGCCGGGCTCTTTGGTAGGTATGTGATCGAGCGGTTTGCCAGGATCCCTGTCGATGTCGAGATCGCATCCGAGTTCAGGTACACAGACCCGATCATCGATTGCGGCGATCTCGTGATAGCGATCACGCAGTCGGGAGAGACCGCTGACACCCTTGCAGCGATCAGGGAAGCAGGATCGAAGGGTAGCCAGAAACTCGGGATCGTCAATGCGCTTGGAAGCAGCATAACAAGGGAGTGCCAGTGCATCTTCACGAGAGCGGGACCAGAGATCGGTGTTGCTGCCACCAAATCGTTCACATCGCAACTGGCATGTCTGCTTCTGCTTTCAGTGCAACTCGGTAAGGCGAGAAAGACGTTATCAACGGCAGATGTAAACGACTTCGTATACGAATTAAAGCAGATGAGCGGGAACATCCAGCGTGTGCTCAACAGTGCGCCTGCCATCCGGGAGTGCGCGAAGATGTTTGCTGATGCGGATCAGTTCCTGTTCATGGGCAGGGGCGCAAACTACCCGGCCGCGCTCGAAGGCGCGCTAAAGCTAAAAGAGATCTCCTACATCCCGGCAGAAGGGTTTCCGGCAGGCGAACTGAAGCATGGCCCGCTTGCCCTGATCTATGACGGGGTCCCGGTGGTTGCGATAGCGACAAAGGATCCGGTGTACGAGAAGACGCTTGGGAACATCAAGGAGGTGAAGGCAAGAGGTGCAACCGTCATCGGAATCGCAAACGAGAGCGACACCGAGATTGCGAAATACGTGGACTATGTGCTCAGGATACCTGATACCAACCCGTGGATCGCGCCCGTCCTCTCTTCAGTCGTGCTCCAGTTGTTCGCATACTATGTCGCACATCACAGGGGTTGCGAGATCGATAAGCCGAGAAATCTTGCAAAGAGCGTTACGGTTGAGTGAGAGTGTGGGCGGTGGCGGTCATGCCATCCGATGTTTGCTTACCTACAGGACTTCAGTGCAGTCAGACCGAATGTGAAAACGCGATGTGTAGGCGATATGCGAACGTGATCGGAGAGCACCCAAGACTTTAGACTGGCACATACCATTCTGTTTACATCTCAATACCATGCAACACATTAAGTGCTCGCTCAATCACCCATTCCGCTTCAAACACTTCAGATGGACTGGCAGCATCTATTTGCGCCGGGGTCATCAATGACCGTTCGTATACACCAAGCAATACGGAAACATTCTCTGCTAAACTTCTGTGTTTATTGACATTGCCCAGTCGAACTTGATCCGCTTCTGTGATCACCACTGTCGTTGTCGGCATCGAATCACACAGCA
>QBUV01000160.1 GCA_013572355.1 Candidatus Methanogaster sp. | reverse complement strand
AAAAGCACGGGACCCGCTAAAAATAATTATCTAAGTATATAAATAAAAAAAGAAAGGTGCTTGTTGCACCTTACGTTGGTTTGTCGAAGAGCTTGGTCTTCGCCAGTTGTTTACCGTCCTTCGCATGCGAATTGCGGAACAGCGTGTCATTCGATTTCTCGATCTCACGCGCTTCCCTTGCAAGAACCGCAGCAGCAGTCATCATCTCATGACCCGCAGCAGCAACCAGCGATACCTTCTCGACTTCCTTTAGCATGAAGCAGGCAGGGAAGTTGATCGCTGCAACCGTGTTTGCCATGTGAAGCGCTGCAAGGGCTTTCGCCTTCGCATACGGGTTCTCGAAGCATCCGCGCTCAACGCACTTATCAGGTGTTGCAAGGATATACGGCAGTTCAAGGTCCTTTCCGGATTTTCCGGCTGCAACCTGATCTATCACCTTGTCAATCTCCTCCTGGATGAGGCGCACAGGTCCACATGCGGAGAGAACCTTCATCGCATCCGCATTAAACGACGCCATCTCGGTCGGGTCAAGGAATTCTCTCTTCGCACCGATCAGCGGGTCGACCTTCAAGATGATCGATCCAAAACCAGCCTCTTTCAGCGCCTGACGCGCATCCTTCTTGTCAGGTCCGTCAGAGACGATGATCGTTGGCGTGTTCTTGTATATCTCCCTTGCCGCAGTCGGTCCGGGCGCGCCCGCGTTCGGGCTGATCATGACCACAAAGTCAGGGTCCCAGTGTTTGATCAAAGCCTCAGTGTCTGCTGCTTCGTCCGCACCCATCTTTGCACCGGTACCAATCGTCCGCACCGCGATCCCCTGTCTTGCTGCAATCTCGTCAAGAATCAGGTCAATAACCTGGGACATGCCAAGATTCCCAAGTTTCACAAATCCAATCTTTACATCACTCATGGTGAATCACCGCGTTTCGTATCAGGGTTATGGGACATAAGGTTATTGATCATGGGAGCTTTTTGGCAAAATTCGCGCACATCCTGCCTGCGCAAGTGTGGCACCACCAGTGGCACCACATCACCCATGATCTCAGGGATTTCCAACTCTTTGGATGTGGGACGTTTGTTGGATAATATTGCCCCAAAGCCTGGCACTCCGTAAGCTTTATGTGGGAACGAACTATGCATAATTGTGCATTAACTGCGGAGAACTTTGCCATGATCGACACACGTATGGCATCTCGTAGAATGTGGCGGTAGGCTTCCGGTCGGTGATGTTGCGCTTGCGCGGGATGGAATTGCCAGTGAGACCTGCGAAAGGGTTGTAACAGCGGAATTATCGACGAGGTTGTGAATGCAGAGGGATCGATGTTCGCCAGTTTGCATGATGATCTTCTGTCAACCAAAGGGAGATCTCTCGGAACGGGTGGATTTGGAGAGCTGAATTGTGATCCAATAAAAATAGGAGGTATGGAATATTAGAAACATTAAAAATTTGTGGCAGGCGACCCTGATGGCGCTGGTTGTGATGGTGGGGGTAGTTCGTGCCGCAAGGACGAATAGTACTACGAACGGGTATAGGCGACTCAAGTATGGAAAACCTGGTGGACGATCGATGTTTTTGCTGATGGTAAGCTTGCTTACTGCGCTGCTCCTGATAGCTCCGGCAGCTGAAGCGGCAAGCGGTGACTTCTCGATCGATTTCGTTGCGGCGGCGCCTCAATCCTATAATCACCTCGAAGGCGGCGGCGCCTTTGATGACCGCGCCATCGGTGTGGACAAGGACGTTGTTGAGTCGCTGGAAGGCGGCGATTTCTCATGCGGCGATATCGTGACCTACTTCGCCGAAGTTACGGTGGATGATGTCCAGACAGCAGCTACCGACGCGCCGCAGACCATCGAGATGGATTTTTCGTTCCTGGCTGACACCACCGGTCAATCCGGTGTAGCCATCGGCGACATCGTGCTCGTCCAGGTGAACTACGGCACCATTGAGGACCTGATCGCTGGCGAGAACGACGTTGACGACGGTATCATCGATGATAGCGGCAGTACAGCCATACTCACATACAAACACCTCACCGGACCGTTATTCCAGTCAGGCTCTGAGCTGCACGGTACTGTCGAGCTTGACGATCTGGAACGAGACGAGACGGTAGTGGTCCGCATTGATGTGAAGCTGTTCTGTGATCCAGGCAGCGACCCTACCGGCAATCTGCAAGGGGCACTATCCAGCGCACGGCTGACCTATATTAATGGTAACGATGCCGTGGATCCGCCAGAAGCCATTCCGGGCGGTGAACAGACCATCCCCTTCAAACAGATCGGCGACATCTGCGTCCCTGAACTGTTCATCGAGAAGACCGTGACTACCGCAGGCGGTTCATGTCCCGGTTTAGAGACTCTCACCGTTACTGCTGGTGATACAGTCAAGTACTGCTATGTGATTACCAATCCGAGTAGCTGTGCCCCCCTGTATAACGTGAAGTTGGTCGACGACAGCGGCACGATCGGTACTGGCGACGATTTCATAGTCACACTATCGGGGCTGACCGATGAAGATGATGACGGATTCGATGATGACCTGGCGGCAGGTGGCACTGCCACTGGCGAGGCAACAGTCACTCTAAACGAAGCGGGTACGGTCATCAACATCGCTACAGCGACAGGTGACGACTCTATCCTCGAACCGACCACGCTGGAGGATTCTGATTCGGCAACGGTGATTGTAGAGTCGCCCCCCACAACCCATCCCCCAGTCATTAGCGTGACTAAAACTGCGGATCCCACCTCCGTGCCAGAAACTGGTGGTAATGTTGAATTCAGCATCAGCGTGACCAATGACGGTAGTGAAAGCGTAACCATCGACTCGCTGTATGATACCGACTTTGATCTGGGTGTGCGATGCCCGGATGCACAGGGCACACCACTTCAACCAGGCGAGACCTACACCTGCGGGTTCACCGAGTTTATCTCGGGCAATGTGGGCGAGAACCATGTAAATACGGTGACTGTGGTTGCATCGGATGATGACGGCAACACCGATACTGATTCGGACACGGCGACTGTTGTGTTCACAGCCACTCCGCCAGTTACGCCTACACCAGTTCCAACTACGACCCCGCCAGCTGAGCCCACACCAGTTCCAACTATGACTCCGATCGGAACTGTGTTGCTCACCGGGTTGCTTTGTTTAATTGGTGCCGGTGTGATCCTGAGGAGGAGGTGACTCCTCTCTCTTTTTTTATCGCATGGTTCGGTTTGGAATTCACGTGATGCCACCGCCAGCATGGCAGGGCATTAATAAAACCCCCGTTTCGCAAGTGAGTTCGATTCGCTAAACCAGATCCCCAAACACCAAAAGGCGTGACTGCCCGCCAAAACGATGTTTTTATCTACATTCGGCACGTAAACAAACCTACATGATTGAGGCGGTATAACCAAATGCTCTTTGCAAATCTCCAACTGGCAATCTGGGCGTTTTTCTTAAGCGTTATTCCGCTGATCATCGTGTATCTGCTGAAACCGAAGGCGAAGGATGTCTTGATTCCGTCGGTCATGTTCATCACGCAGATAACAGAGAAACAGAAGAAAATTGCACGGGCAATCCGGAAGATCATCAAGGATCCGCTATTCCTGATCCAGTTACTCATCTTGATACTCCTTATTCTTGCGATAGCGTCTCCTTACACCGAAGAAGATACTGAGATCAGGGGCGGGCACACCATACTCATTCTGGACGGATCTGCGAGCATGCAGGCAGGCGACCGGTTCGATGAATCCATAAAACTTGCAGGTGAGCACTTAACCGCGCGAAACAGCATCATCCTCGCAGAAAACATCCCTGTGCTTGCCCTGCATAGCGGCGATCTCGATGCCGCAAGGGATGTGCTGGAGAATATTCCGAGGACTGCGACGACTGCGGACCTGTATCAGGCGATCCTGCTCGGCAGCGCGATGCTGACCGACGGCAAGGGCGGGATCGTTGTCATCTCTGATTTCGCAAACTGGGAGGGCGAGGATCCGAATGTCGCAAAGAAACTTGCAGAAGCGGACGGGATCGATGTCTCGTTCGTGAGCGTCTCTGGCGGGAGGAACGATGTTGCGATAACTGGCGGATGGCTGTCGGATGGCATAGATGCCTCCGGATCAAGGAAATACACCTGCATCATCAAGAATTACATGGATTCTCCTGTGGACGCTAAGATCGATGTCCTGTACGGCGACGACCGGTCCACACACAATCTTCTACTGGGCGCACGTGAGAGCGAGTACTTCGCACTAAACGACATCGGCACTGGAGTAACCGAGATTGTAGTGCATCCGGACGATGACATGATGGTCGATAACCATGCCTACATCGTGATCCCGGCTTCGGAGACGCACGCCGTGCTCTACATCTCCGACTACAAGGATGCGCCGTCAGCGACCGTGATGAGACTGCTTCCGTCTGTCGATGCCACATTCATGACTCAAGGAGAGGCGCGCAGCACCAACGTGCACGACTACGATGCTGTGGTGGTCGGGCTCTGCAACGGGAGTTTACACTCTTCGCTATGCGATCGTCTCGCCGATTACGCAAGCTCCGGCGGAAAGGTCGTCGTGATGGCGCAGGAGGGCTTGCCTCTCTCAGATACCGGACGTCTGCTGCCAGTATCACTCTTCGAAAAGGCAAACGAGACTGCGATTAAGGAAGTGCGTGAGAGCGTGATGCTGCGCGATATCGATGTCAAGGATATCGCTATCGGGCACTATCTCAAGGGGGAAGAGAAGAGCGGCTCTGTTGCATGGGTCCTGGCAGAGGACGGTGCACCGATCATCTCCTTCCGGAGAGTCGATCTTGGGAAAGTCGTTTATCTGGGAATTCCGGATCTGACAGGCGACTATGCATGGAGCGACTTCCACACGATGCCTGAATATCCAATATTCTGGCTGAATCTGATCGAGTACCTCTGTGGAACAGGCGGAGTCGAGAACTGCAACAAGCAGACCGGATCTGCCATGCAGTTCGATTTGAAGGTCAGGGCGACGACGCCTGACGGACGGGTGATCAGGACGAACAACCTTCTGCTCGACCAGACCGGCGTGTACGAGCTTCCGGACAAGCTCGTTTCTGTAAACCTGTACGATGCAGCAGAGTCAAACCTCGAGGGTTCCGGCATCACTACTACGGAGACCACGGGGGCGAGTACGGAAAAGACGGTTCGAACCACCACAAAGAAGGAGTTTGACTGGATTTTGTTGATACTTGCGCTTGTGTTGATAGGTACCGAATTATATTATATCCGGAGCAGGGGTGAGTTGTGAATGGTGGTTGATGTCACAGATATTCTCTTCGTTAACAAACAAGTCCTGTATGCGATCATCCCGGTCATTGTTATCGGGCTTTATTGTCTTATGAAGAGCCGAAAGAAGCTGCTTATCCTGAGCCGGATGGTCGTTGCAGCTCTAATCATAATCGCGCTTGCATCCCCCTACACCATCACCACCCAAACAATATCCGACCCGCATCCTTCGATCACGGTCATCAACGACCAGTCATCGAGCATGGATCTATTCAACAGATCCGTCGCTGACGCGGTCTGCGACTCCATACATGAGCGCAATCCAACCTCGCAGATCCGTTCGTTTTCAGGGGATCAATCGCCGATCGGGGATAAGATCATGCAGTATGCCAGAGGAAACGACCACATCGTGCTGGTCAGTGACGTAAACAGCAACTACGGGCGTGAACTTGCAGATGCGGTCTCGGTCGTGTCCAGATCGAACACTACGGTCTACGTTGTAGCGCAGACTCCGACCCGGAATGATGCGAGCGTCGAGATCGTCGGGAGCAAGACCGTGATCATCGGCAACAAGAACGTTTTCGGGATCGTCGTAGCGCAGGCAGGAACGCATCTTTTGTACGATCTCGTGGTCAAGGTGGACGGTGAGGTTGTCTACCAGAGCGAGATCGACCAGAATGAGCGGATCAAGGTAAGGAAGATCCCGCATACATTCGATACGCTTGGCAGCCATGTGGTATCCGCGGAGATCGCGCCGAAAGGAGGTGGTAGCGATTACCGCTCAGCGAACAATGTCTTTAAGAAGGCGGTGTATGTCGTGCCGAAGCCGGAGGTCCTGCTGATCACGGATGTGCAGTCGAACCTTCGGGACATTGTGTGCGATCAGTACGATGCCCGCATAAGCACGCACCTCTCGGAACTTGATGATACGAAGGCGGTGATCCTTGACAACAGGTACCTCGACTCGCTTCCGGCTGGCGAGATCGAGATGCTACAGGATTTCGTGGGCGATGGTCGCGGGCTTGTGGTGGCAGGCGGAGACCGGTCGTATGACCGGGGCGGGTACCTGGACTCTGAATTCGAGAAGATTTTGCCGGTCAAGTCGTATCCGAGCGAGTACTACGGCAGAAACGATGTCGTGATCGTGATGGACGTTTCTGACAGCACGCTTTCGGATATTATTGTGGATACCGGCGTCACGTTTCTTGATTATGAAAAAGCGCTGGCGATTTACATGGTTGATGATAAGGAATTCCGGGATGATTATGTAGGGGTGGTTGCTTTTGGAGGGGACGCCTACACAATATCCGGTTTAGTGTATCTCGGAAACGATCAGACAAGAGAATTATTAAAGGATACGATAAGGACAAAAACCCCAAAAGGACAAGCCACCACGCTCGATCAAGGATTGTCTCTGGCAGAAGAGATGCTTGCCAATTCTGCCGGAGCAAAGGACGTGATCCTGATGTCAGACGGTAACATCGATGAAGGTATCTATGAGAGTTCACTAACTGTCGCAACCCGGATGAATGACAAGAATGTGCGGCTGCATTTCATCCATGTGATGAGTTCGCCAACCAGCGTGCGGAGCAAGTATGAAAAACTTGCCGATGCAGTGGGCGCTATGTATTACCCGACCACATATCCGAAATCGATCAACATCAACACAGATCAGCCAGACGCAGAGCCGACGCCGACGCCGCCGCCGGAAGAAGCCGGCACCTACGCGGTCTCGGTATTCGACACGAACCACTTCATCACAAGAGACCTCGAACTGTCAGGAACCATCACCGGATACAATGATGTCACACCGAAACTCGGTGCCAAGAAACTCGTTGCGACCGGTGACGGAAAACCGGTCGTCTGCGCATGGAGGTACGGGCTTGGCAGGGTCGTCTCGTGGAGCACTGATAACGGCAACGAGTGGAGTTCTTCGCTCTACACCGAGAACAACTCGCAACTGATCTCGTCCACGATCAACTGGGCGATCGGCGATCCGAGACCGGAAGTCGGCATGGTGATCGAGGCAGACGACATATTTTTCGGCGAGAGCTCGCAGGTCACCATCACCTCTGATACCATGCCAAGCCTGAACTTTGGCGGAAGTTCGCTCGATATATCGAGGATCGCTGAGAACACGTACACAACAGAGATCGATCTGGGCGAGCAGGGTGTTTATTATCTCTCTGATTACGGGATCGCGGTGAACTATCCGCTCGAATACAGGGATGTCGGGATGAATCCGGATGCGGAAAAGATCATCCAGTCGTACGGCGGGAGGGTCTACAACGAAAGCGAGGTTGGGATGCTGCTCTCTGATGTGCGGCGGAAGTCTGTGCGGACCGTGTGCGAACCGGTGGATCAGAAGATACCGTTTATCCTTGCAGCGCTTGCGCTCTTCCTGATTGAGGTGATCGGACGAAGGGTGCGGGAGATTATGAGGAAGAGGGATGAATGAGCTTTCGGAGCGGTTGGTGAAGCATGATTCTACCAGAACGGTTTATAGGGGTCTGATTCGGGCGGTTCGCCATGTAGATGGCAGGGTAGGATACGATGTATCGCCCTAATGTTGTTGTTTCCATCGTTACGGTTTCCATTGTTTTTCACCTGATATAGTCCAGTTCGCTTCTGCGACTGTCACTCTGGGTAGCATTAAGTTACGAGTCGTGATGAAATAAGGTTCATCAGCTCCTCGTACTACGCGGTCTTGGTGTACACTATCACAAATCTCCAGCTTCCAATGCATAAATCAACTTTTGGCAGAGTCTGGAACTTATCCAGATGTCCTTACGTTTCTTTATTTCCCCAAGGCACTCTTTCAGTTGGGATTTAGATATCAAATCCCTTTGATACAGTTCAATCAGAACACCCAAGGTTCCTTTCACGGTCGTAGCAGCCGACTTTTTCCGGGCATTCTGAAGATTCGTCTCTGCCACCTGACGGGCATCGAAGTCATCAATGGAAAGATAATCGGCAGAAATCTGTAAAGCCAGTCTTATCGTCTCCAATTCGCCTCGATGCAATTCAGAAGGTGTATCCAGCGGGACTTCTTCGATTTCGCCTGACCGGAAAATTACAATCTCCCCGCTCCGACAGAATTTACCTACATCCATTGCATCTCTGGCTCCAATGACCAAGCCTGATGTCACCACCTCATGATACACCGTTTCCGATATGATGAACGTGGGATAAATCGAAAATACCCTGTAGAGAACTCCGAGCTTTGCCAACGCCATCAAGGGACCTGAGTCAGAGACGGCAGTTATTTTTGCCATTTTCACAGGTTAACTGCCACTTCCGGAGTTATTCTGGATTCAACGAGTGATTCATCGTATTTGGGTTCTATTCCGTGGGCATAAGCAATAGATGTCATTTCCCTGATGGTAATACCTGCCAGCTCGGCAGCTTTCGCCAGAGACACGCCGCCTTTCTTGTATCTCTTTATTGCCCTCTCTATCCTGAACTGCTTCAACCCCAATTTCAGGATTTCGCATAAGGACGATTCCTCCGCAGGTAGCGTCTCTGCCAGATAGTCCGGTAATCGGAGTGTAACCGTTTTCATGGTTTCTGATCTGTTTTTGGAGGGTATAAATTTATTGTGTTGTGGGGCTCTGGGGCGATATTATCCGACCGGAATCTCGGAATCGATTTTGATTGAGACCGCGGGTCGTACTTTGGTCGCTCTAAAGATCATCGAACGGAAAAGGCACCAGGACGACTTTACCCCGCATCATAGAACAGTCTCCCGTCGGAAAGTGTGTAGATGTCCTCTTCGGGATCTTTCAGGAAATCGAAGGCGGGGTTGGCGGCTGCTGCCTGGAGCCATTCAGTCTCGCTTATGTCAGAGTCTTCGGGCAGCAGGGGACTTACGCGAGCGACTTTTACAATCGCATCTCTGCCAATCTCGTAACGCCACTCTTCGATGATTGCTCCCCATGCCATGCCGCTCTCGACCT
>QBUV01000159.1 GCA_013572355.1 Candidatus Methanogaster sp. | reverse complement strand
TTGTGTGTCCACAATATAGATACAGGCAAGTATTTTGCAGAGATTCAGGATGCGATAAATGATCCTGACACGGTAGATGGGCACACGATTGTTGTTGATGCCGGGACTTATTATGCTGACGTGGTTGTGAATAAGTCACTCACACTCCAGGGCGAAGGGCTGCCAACGATCGATGCAGATGGATTAGACAATGCTATCAATATTACAGTTGATGACTGCGTAGTTCGAGGTTTCAGGTGCGTCAATGCCGGCGATAGTGGGATCTCGATCAGCTCGTCAAACAGTGAAATCTACGACAACACCTGTGAGAATAACGATATAGGCATCTACCTGGTGTATTCGCACAACAACACAATCGCAAACAACACCTTTGTAAATGATGGTCTCCTTGCCGGGTCATATAAAAACTCCGTTAAAAATAATACCGTTAAAAATAATACGGTGAACGGCAAGTCCCTCATTTATCTCGAGGGTGTATCAGATCAAACAATCGCAGATGCCGGGCAGGTTATACTTGTAAACTGTGATAATATCACAGTAAAGAATCTTGACTTATCATATACAACCATTGGAATAGAACTTTTTGAAACCAATAATAGCAGGATACTGAATACCAGCGTATCAAACAACCACTATGGCATCTCATTGGGTTATTCGAGCAACAATGTGCTTGTGGGCAACGATGTATCGAACAACGTAGGCGGTATCAGTTTATCGTTATCATCGAGCGGTAACCGGATTTATCACAACAACCTCGTAGACAACAGCATAGATCAAGCATCATCCGACAACACCGGCACCAACTCATGGGACAACGGCTACCCGTGTGGAGGAAACTACTGGAGCGATTACGAAGGAAAATATCCCGGCGCCAGTGAGCGTGGTAGGAGTGGGATCTGGGACACCCCTTATGCTATATCAGGTGGTGCCGGTGCACAGGATCGCTATCCGCTCATGCAGCCGAGCCCATCACAGAAAGGTGACCTCAACGGTGACAACAAGATCACCCCCGCAGACGCCGTGATCGCGCTTACAATCGCAGCCAGCGGCGGAGAGAACAATAATGCGGACATCGATGGCGACGGTAAGGTTACAGCCCTTGACGGGCTCATGATCCTGCAGGCGGCGGCTGATAACATCGAGATATGACACTTGCCCGCGGAACAAGCCGTCCCGCTCCGATCCTCCTATTCCGGTGGTTCAGGTGATCTAACTAACTCACTCGCCAAGTACCGCGTCTGCGACAGCACCATCCTCGATCCGCACGCCCTTCTTCCTGAAGAATCGCGTGACATTGTGGATGTCCCGCATCAGAAACTCCATGGCATTCGGATGATCGAGGGTAACAGACTGCCCCATATCGATGAAAACAACCTCGTTGTCATGCATCAGCATGTTGAACTCGCTCAGGTCGGCATGTACGAGATTTGCGTGGTATAATAGCCGGACATACTCTACAGTGGTTTCAAACGCCTTCCGCGCTTGATCGGGAGTCAATGACGCCTCACGGAGTTGCGGCGCGGGGATCTCATCCTCCCCTATGAACTCCATTAAAAGAACGTTATTTCTCTCGACAAACGGTTCCGGAACACGCACTCCTGCTGCATGAGCTTTTTTCAGATTTCTCAGTTCTTTCTTCGTCCATGCGAACACGATGCTCCGTTTCTCGTGCCTTACGTTCTTGAATCTCGGATCTCCGATCAGGTATGACTGCATCGCACGGAAATTGCTCGTAGAGATGCGGTACACCTTTATCGCAATCTCCCGCTCCCGCTGCTCCCGCCTACATCCGAACGCATGGTAGATGTTCGCCTCCTTGCCTGTGCTGATCACACCCCCAAGCGCATCGATGTACCCCTTGTTTGCGAGATGGTAGAGGGTCTTTAATGTAAACGTATCAAAAACGCCTTCGACAGCTTTTAAGTCTTCAGAATCCTTTATTCTGATCCGGAATCTGTCAATTTCCTTATCGATTGCCCTTAATCTTTTTTCGAGTTTTGCCATGATTCAGGAGAGGTATCCACGGCGTCTGAGCCAGTCGACCTGTGGCGCGGTGTATCTCCAGACCACATCTGCCTTCTCTTCCTGAAATGACCACGGAACAATGATGACGACATCGTTTTCCCGGATCCATATCCGCTTCTTCATCCTTCCGGGTATTCTGGCATTTCTTATGGTCCCGTCGAAGCACCTCACACGCAGGTGGTTTGCCCCGAGCAGTTTCTCAACCGTCGCCAGAACCTCACGATCGTGTGGGCGGGGAATGCGTACGCGTACTATCGGTGCCTCTACCTTCCTCTTAGCCAGAGACGACACCTCGATATATCCATTTCCAGTGCATGGATTCGCATTGTCGCTATATGTATATAAACATGCACAACCACCATGACACGATGAAGGTGATTCGGGACCCGATCCACGGATATATAGAACTGGATGAGGCAGCGCTCTCGCTTGTCGATACGCCTGTTATGCAGCGATTACGCCGCATCAAACAACTCGGGCTGACAAGTTTTGTGTACCCAGGCGCAAACCACACCAGATTCGAGCATTCGCTTGGCACATACCATCTTGCGAACCTGCTTGCGGATTGCATGGGCAAAGAAAGTGAGTATGGCAAAGGGGCAGAAGGAGGCGCAGATGGGGGGGCCGGGCAGACTGAACTGCGCGTCGCTGCACTGCTCCACGATATCGGGCATGGGCCACTGTCGCATGTGACCGAGAATATCATCAGGGAATATACCGGAAGATCGCATGAGGACGTTTACCAGATCATCGAAAGTAACCTCGGCGAGATATTTGATCGATACTCGATCAGCATCTCAAGGGTTGCCAAGCATATAAAAGGGGAAACCGGATTCGGTGCTGCCTTAAACAGTGAGATCGATATTGACCGGATGGATTATCTTGTCAGGGATGCGCATTACACAGGTGTTCCGCTTTCAGTCGATCTCGTGCGTTTGATTCACGAGATGAGGTTTCTGGACGGGAAACTCGTGATCGGAAGCGGCGGGGTAAGGGCTGCCGAGTCGCTATTGCTCTCGCGGTTCCTGATGCACCCGACCGTGTATTATCATCATGTGACCCGCATCGCTGAGTCGATGTGCGTGCGTGCTGTCGAGTGCATGATCGAGGACGGTTTCGATGCGAGAATGCTCTATATGATGGATGATCAGGAGCTCTTTATGCAACTGGGGTCGTATCCCGGGTATCCAACAGAGATCGCGGACTCCTTGCGTGACCGGAGGTTGTTTAAACGTGCGCTCTACGAAGGATTCGATGCGGTGGGCGAGAGCGTGCTCAAGTACAGGAGAAACGTAAGAAGGATCGAGGACGAGATCGCATCCACTGCCGGGGTCGATCCTGAGTACGTGCTTGTGGATATCCCGAAGCCGCCAGAGATCGTGGAGTCGAGGGCGTTCGTTGTGATCGATCAGCGGTTAAAGCCGCTTCATGAGGTCTCGCATCTCGTTTCCGCTCTCGGTCATGCGCAGCGCGACAACTGGCGGATGGGCGTGTACACGCCTTTTGAATATCGCGACGTGGTTGCGACTGCTGCGAGGGAGTTCTTTGGTGTGAGGAAACACAAGCAGTTCAGGCTGGATGAGCTGATTACGTGACGGTTCTGATTGGAGGTGTTTGCATCTAAACAGCAGTTTCTTTGTATAGATCACAAAGAACACCAATGTACAACTCCTTAAAGGGCATGAATGCAGAACTTGTCAATCCTCGCGGAAATGAAAAAGTGTCAGCACTGGTAACACAATATCACCTCCTTTGATCGATGATTTCAAACCGGAATTCTTTGGCAAGTTCAATTTTTACCTCGAAACTCTAGACCATGAGACTATGAAGACAGACGCACCGACATTCAGGCTGCTTTTCCGGGACTGAAAGGGTTCTCGCCAAGTAACATCTGGCGCATGCGGGCGTTCTATCTGGCATATACGAAAGGAACCGAAAATCTCGCGCAGGCTGCGCGAGAAAGTCCAACAAGAGAACTCGCGCAACTTGCACGAGAGATGGATGGGGTGAATTTGCCACAGCCCCTGACAGATATACCATGGTTCCATAATGTCATTATCATCGAAAAGGTCAAGGATCCGGTGCAACGTATATGGTACGCTCACAAGACCATCGAACACGGCTGGTCACGGGCTGTGCTGACCGTCCAGATAGAATCCGGGCTTTACGAACGCCATGGTAAAGCAGTGACCAATTTCGACCGTACGCTTCCTCCACCGCAGTCAGACCTTGCCCGGCAGGCAGTCAAAGACCCTTATGTTTTTGATTTTCTTACCCTTGCGGATGACGCCCGTGAGCGTGAACTGGAGGGCGACCTCCTGAACCACATTCAGGAATTTCTGCTGGAACTGGGTGTGGGATTTGCCTTTGTGGGCAGGCAGGTACATATAGGCATAGGGGATCAGGATTTCTACATCGATCTGCTTTTCTACCATCTACGGTTGCGATGTTTCGTTGTGATTGAACTGAAGATGAAAGAGTTCAAGCCCGAATACGCGGGCAAGATGAACTTCTACCTCTCGGCGGTGGACGATCGCATGCGCCACATAGACGACCAGCCCAGCATCGGCATGATACTCTGCAAAACCCACAACCGGATTGTGGTGGAATACGCTCTACGTGACGTGATCAAACCGGTGGGGGTTGCGGAATGGACGACCCGCCTGACCACCGCGCTGCCGGGCGATCTGAAAGGCAGCCTGCCCACTATTCCCGAGATTGAAGCGGAGCTACAGGGTGGTGATGAAGAGGGAACTGATAGTGATGTGATTCGCCCATGACACACAAATGTTGTTGTGGGACATATTTTGGCTTTTGTGACCCACAACAGAGTTTGTGGGCCATACATGCGTCAGAAAGAGGATGGAGGGGGGGGGTGGGGTCTTTGATGCACGAGTTCTCATACCTGCCACTCCAAGCTTCGAACATCTGAAAAAATACGCTTCAGACCCCAACACTAAATAACTCGGTAGCCACATCAATTAGCAAGATGCGCAAACCATCAAACGCTCTCTCCAGATACCATCGCGTCTCTGCCGGCACCGAAGAGGCACGATTTCTGACTGCAAATAACTTTCCCGTCGATTTCGATCTCGACGCACCACTGAGCGATCTTTGGAGCATCCACGACGATGCGATGAGCGACTTTCACCGAGCGTACCGGTCTGATATGTCAGATCGATCTGATCGATCAGACCGGTCAGACCAACCGGAAATAGGTAAGAAACCTGCCGGAAAATCCCTGCTCAATCTCAAGATCAAGATCGCAGACCGAATGCTTGAGAACTGTAATTTCTGTGACCGGAGATGCGGCGCAAACCGGAAGAAAGGCGAGAAAGGGTACTGCCGGCTTGGTGCAGTCTCGAGATACTCGTCAGAGTTCCTGCATTACGGCGAGGAGCCGGAACTTGTGCCATCGCACACGGTCTTCCTCGCAGGCTGCGTCTTCTCGTGCGTGTACTGCCAGAACTGGGAGATCTCGACCCATCCGGATCTCGGAATCCCGATTCTTCCAGAGGATGTTGCAAGGATCGCTGCAACAAGGCGCGCTCTCGGCGCAAGGAACCTGAACTTCGTGACTCCGACGCCGCATCTTCACACCATACTGCGCATTCTCGCCGAGATGAGGGTAAATACTCCGATCGTGTGGAACTCGAATATGTATCACTCGGAAGAGGCTGCAAAACTCCTCTGCGGCGTTGTCGATGTCTATCTTGGGGATTTCAAGTACGGAAACGACGGATGCGCAAAGAGATACTCGAATGCCCCTCATTACTGGGATACCGTCACGAGAAACTTCCTCTGCGCTTATGACGACTCAGAGATCCTGCTGCGGCAGCTGGTGCTTCCCGGACACATCGAATGCTGCACCGCACCAATCATCGATTGGGTGTGTGATCACATACCCGATGTCAGGTTCAACCTGATGTTCCAGTACAGTCCCGCGTATCTGGCGTACCGGTATCCCGAGATCGCCAGATCGCTCACAGATGGTGAGTGCGAGCAGGCGAGCAGGTTGCTTGCCGAGAGCGGGCTCTACAGTGAGTGACTGCGGTTCGTATCGCATAATTTTAAGTACTCCTGCCACGGATTCATACCCATGAAAGAACAGACCGAAGTCAAGAATCTCAAAGAGGGCAGATATGTGATCATCGATGATGAAGTGTGCACGATCAAAGCTATCTCGAAATCAAAGCCTGGAAAACACGGATCTGCCAAAGCACGGGTCGATACCATCGGGCTTTTCGATGGACAGAAGCGGTCGATCGTGCATCCGGTAAGCACCAAGATATTCGTGCCGATCGTCGAGCGGAAGAATGCACAGGTTCTCTCGGTCGCAGGCGATGTCGTACAGTTGATGGACATGACTGATTACACCACATTCGAACTCCCGATTCCCGCGGAGTACAAGGATCGCGTGGTGGAAGGCAACGAGATCCAGTACGTCACAGCGCTTGGCAAGATACGGCTCGATATGCGCTGATGTTCGAACGCTGCGTCTTTGCGGATGCAGTCTCTACTTATGAAGACGCTCGTTTCGTGATATTCGGCGTGCCCTTCGATGCCACCTCCTCGTTTCGACGCGGAAGTGCCGAGGCGCCCGATGCCATGAGAAAGGCGAGCTACAACTTTGAGACGTACAACGATTTTTATGGCATCGATCTTACTTCTGTTCCCGTGCACGATCTCGGCAATCTCGATCTTGGTTATCTCGACCTTGACCGATGTGTCGATGATATGCTGTGCATGACCGGGGACGCGGTCAGGGGGATTATCAGGGACTCCAAAGTTCCGATCGTGCTTGGCGGCGAGCATACGCTGACCTACGGCTGCGCAAGGGCTTTTGCAGAGCAGTATGATGATATCGGGATCATCATCCTTGATGCGCATCTCGACCTGCGTGATGAATATCTCGGGGCAAAACAGTCTCATGCGTGCGTTTCAAGAAACATCATCGACGATCTGACCGATCGGTGCGTCCTGATCGGCGTAAGAAGCGGATCGGCAGAGGAGTACCGGTATGCAGAGGAGAACGGGATTATGTGGCATTCCGCAGACGAGGTCTCTGATGCGGGCATTGAGCCGGTGATGCGGCAGGCGATCGCTGCATTATCGGATCAAGGCGCCCGCAGGATCTATCTCTCCATCGATGCCGACGTGATCGATCCCGGATACGCGCCCGGTGTCGGCAATCCCGAGCCGTTCGGGCTCGAGCCGCGGGATCTGCGTGCTGCGATACGGATGGCTGCGCCGCATGTATGCGGGTTTGACATCGTCGAGATCAGTCCCGGGTACGATCACGGCGAGACTGCTATTCTCGGCGCACGGCTGGTACGGGAGTTTATTGCGGCAAAGAGCGCACGGCAGAGGTAGAGTAGAGGGTAGGTAGAGGGTAGGCAGAGGTAGATAGAAGTAGAAGAGGCGAGGTGGTCTGTAGTATGAAGATACACGGCTGGACTGGAAACATTGCAACGATCGATCTTGATTGCGGGACGGTCAGGCAGGAGAAACTCCCAACAGATGTTGCAAGAGACTTTCTCGGCGGAAGAGGGCTTGGCGCATCCATTTTGTGCGAAACGACAGACCCGAAAGCAGACGCGTTCGATGCCCCGCTCATACTTGCAGTGGGTCCGCTCACAGGCATCGCACCGATGTCAGGTCGGCATTCGTTCGTCACGAAATCGCCACTCACCGGAACGATTGTCGATTCGAGCGGTGGCGGATGGTTCGGGAGTGAACTGAAGCGTGCCGGATTCGATGCGGTAGTCATAAACGGGCAGTCAGAGACCCCGGTCTATCTCAGCATCGATGATCATGACGTGCGCATCGAGGATGCATCCGATCTCTGGGGATTAAACGTACGCGAGACTACGAAAAGGCTGGAAGAGCGCGGTAAGGTGGCGTGCATCGGGCGTGCCGGCGAGAAGTGCGTCCGTTTCGCAAATATCATGAACGATTACGTCCATGCATGTGGACGCGGCGGCATCGGCGCTGTGATGGGGCACAAGAGATTAAAGGCGATCGTGGTACACGGAAGCACCAAACCGGACATTGCAGACGAAATGGGATTTGAAGAAGTGAACAAGGAGATATCACGGCTGCTTCATGCAAGTCCGCCGCTAAAAAGTCTTTCGGTGTATGGGACTCCGTCGCTTGTGAACCTGATCAATTATCTCGGATTGATGCCGACCAGGAATTTCAGAGACGTCCGGTTCGATGTCGAGTCGATATCCGGCGATTACATCGAGGAGAACTACGAACTGAAGCGGCGTTCCTGCCACAAATGTTCTGTTGCGTGCAAGCACAGGACAAAGGAAGATATCGAGATTCCTGAGTACGAAACGATCGCTATGTTCGGCCCTGATTGTGATAACGGAGATTTTGATAAAATCATGGATGCAAACCGGGTGTGCAACGATTACGGGATGGATACTATCTCGTGCGGCTCAACCATCGCCTGCCATCAGGAACTGCACGGAAAGACGCACGGATTATCAGAACTGGCGTCCCTGATCGGGGAACGGGAAGGGGTCGGAGACGAATTGAGCACGGGATCGAGAGCGTATGCGGACGCGGCGGGCGCAGGCGACGTAAGCATGCACTCGAAAGGGATGGAGATTCCGGGATACGACCCACGCGGCGCACTCGGGCAGTCGCTTGCGTATGCAACCTCCAATCGCGGTGCGTGCCACATGCGGGCGTACATGATTGCGCCAGAGATCATCGGCAAGCCGAAACTGATCGACCGGCACACCTTTGCAGGAAAGGCGGGGCTACTAAGCATCTTCCAGAACCTCTCGGCTGCGATGGATTCGCTTGCAGTCTGCCGGTTCTCATCCTTCGCACTCTCGGCAGAAGAGTACTCAGGTATCTTAAGTGCGGTCACGGGAATCGGGTACACAACAGAGGATCTGCTGCGGGTGGGCGAGCGGATATGGAACCTCGAGCGGATATTCAACCTGCGTGCAGGGTTCACACGTGCAGACGATACACTCCCCAATCGTTTCTTTGGAGACGGCGGCATCGACCGCGGCGAATTCGAAGATGCGCTCTATGAGTACTACCGCTTTCGCGGATGGGGGCATGATGGTGTGCCTGCCGGATGGAAACTCGAGGAGCTCGGGCTACGCATGGATTGATGGCACTCGCAACAAACCCCTCGAAAAAAGATAACCCGGAGGTGCGGGCAAGCACCCCGTACCAGCCAGCAGCGGGGCTATAGTTCTCTATTTTTTCTTT
>QBUV01000079.1 GCA_013572355.1 Candidatus Methanogaster sp. | reverse complement strand
TCATCGCTCGCTTGAACAGTCTCGACGAACCCGCGGCATCACCCTTCTTCAATCGCAGTATCGCAATCAGGAAGCAGAGATCCGCGAACATCACCACGACGAGATACCAGACCGAGAATCCGAGCGAGAGGTACGGGACCGGGCTTAACAGTACTGCGATCACGCCGAATGCGGATGCGGCATATCCGGCACGTCTCGATCCGATGCGGATCGGAAGCGTATCAAGCCCCATCGCGGAGTCACCATCGATGTCCTCGATGTCCTTTGCGATCTCGCGTGCGATCGTTGCAAGCATCGCAAGCGCAAACAGTCCGGATGCCTGGGCGAGACCCGGGATTTCAAATAACGCACCTCCGTACAGGAACGTGGAGCCGGTCAGGTATCCGACCGAGATGTTCCCGGCAAGCGCTGTGCGCTTCAGATTGCGGGCATAGATGATGAGCATCAGGGAGTTTGTGAGAGCGATTGCGAAGCAGATGATGTTGATGGTGTATGCCAATACGATGCCGAGTCCGAAGAGCAGGAGCGAGAGATACAGTGCCGCACTCCTGCTCACCCGCCCTGAGGGTATCGGGCGCATCGGCTTGTTGATCGCATCGATGTCTGCATCGAAGTAATCATTGATCGCGTTTCCTGCGCCTGTTATCAGAAAGACAGAAGAGAATAAAGAGAATAGAAGCACCGCCCCCAAAGCTGGTATCTCTGTTATGCCGCAGACGATTCCTGCACCGATGACCGCTGCAAAGCCAGCCATCGCGCAGTTGCCGGTGCGGAGCAACCTGTACAATCAACTCCCCCTCTTGACCTCGATCATCCGGTCGAGCGCATGTTTCGCCTTCTTCTGCACATCAGCAGGTATGGTAACCACGTATTCAAGATTCTCAAGCGAACGGGCCACCTCTGAAAGTGTAACCATCTTCATGGCAGGGCAGATCGTGTAATCCGAGACCGCATAGAACCGTTTCGATGGAACGTCCTTCTCCAGCCGGTGCAGCATCCCCGACTCGGTACCGATGATAAACTCATCAAAATGCGAATCCATGGCATGCTGGACCATCCCTCCGGTGCTGTACACACCATCCGCAAGATCGATCACCTCTGGTCTGCATTCAGGATGCACGAGCACCTCCGCGTCCGGATGTCTCTTCTTCGCATCCATGATATCGTACGGCAGTATCTGGTGGTGCGTTGGGCAGTATCCGTCCCACGGAATGATCTTCTTCTCTGTGAATCTGGCAGCATAGAGCGCAAGATTCTTGTCAGGCACAAAGATGATCTCATCGCAGTCGAGCGACTTCACGACCTCGACAGCGTTTGCTGACGTGCAGCAGACATCGCTCTCTGCCTTCACTGCCGCGCTCGTGTTCACATAGCAGACCACACAGGCATCCGGATGCATCTGCTTCATCTCTATCAGTTCCTGCTCCGTGATCATCGCAGCCATCGGGCATTTTGCATCCGTATCAGGGATCAGGACGGTCTTATCAGGACTCAGGATGGCTGCGGATTCCGCCATGAAATCGACGCCGCAGAAGAGGATCACATCAGCATCGGTCTGGGATGCCTGAATGCTCAACGCGAGCGAATCGCCAACGAAGTCAGCGATATCCTGAATCTCAGGACGCTCGTAGTTATGGGCAAGGATAACGGCGTTTTTTTCCTGTTTCAGCTTCAGGATTTTTTTGATCATGCCGCTATTTTTGGTGTACATCGTTATAAATCGATGCGGACGGTACGGGCACCCCTCTCCAAAAATCCCCTTCATGCGGGATATACTTTATCCTCTCTCGCGCCTCAGAATAAGCTATGTCACGCAAGAAACTCCAGCTCGCGCTCGACCTGCTGGAGATCGACCGTGCGATCCGGATTGCAGAGGAAGCCGCCGAGTATATAGACTTAATCGAGGTAGGAACCCCGCTTGTCAAGAGCGAGGGCATGGCTGCGGTGCGTGCGCTTAGGAAAGCGTTTCCGGATCATGGTATCGTCGCTGACATGAAGACGATGGATACAGGCGCGATCGAGGTTGAGATGGCTGCAAAGTCAGGCGCTGACATCGTAGCCATCCTCGGGGGTGCTGATGACTCAACGATCGAGGATGCGGTGCGTTCTGCGAGAAAGTATGGCGTAGCGCTGATGGCCGACCTATTATCCGTGGATGATCCGGTAAATCGTGCAAAGAAACTCGAAGAGCTCGGGATCGAGTGCATCTGCGTCCATGCCGGGATCGATCAGCAGATGAAGGGCATGGATGCGCTTGCAGTCCTCGAAACGGTGGTAGGTGCGGTGGGGGCTGAGGTCACGGTCGCGGTTGCCGGCGGTCTCGATTCAGGGGATGCTGCCAAAGCCGCATCTCTCGGTGCCGATGTCATCATCGTTGGCGGTGCGATCACGCGTTCAGACGATGCCGCTTCCTCGGCAGAGGCGATCCGCGACGCGATCGATCACGGATCAGCGCAGGCAGAGTCCGCAGAATCCACAAAACCCGCCAGAAAACAACCGTCTGATGAGGCGGTGATCGAACTGTTAAGAGAGGTATCGGCGCCGAACATATCGGATGCGATGCACCGCAAAGGTGCGATGAAAGGGATCCTGCCGATATGCACCGGTCACAAGATCGTTGGGAGAGCGATCACAGTCCGGACGCTTCCGGGGGACTGGGCAAAGCCTGTCGAGGCGATCGACCGCGCAGGTAGCGGCAATGTAATCGTGATCGACAACGGACGCGCGGATGTTGCGCCATGGGGCGGGCTTGCGACGCTCAGTTGCATGAACCGGAAGATCGCGGGCGTCGTGATCGATGGCGCGGTAAGGGACGTGGATGAGATCAGGAAGTTAGATTACCCTCTGTTTGCATGTGCGATCGTCCCAAACGCTGGCGAGCCGAAGGGATATGGTGAGATCGGCGTGGAGATTATATGCGGCGGGCAGGTTGTGCGGGATGGCGACTATATTGTTGGCGATGACAGTGGCGTGGTTGTGATTCCGAAGGAGCGGGCTTACGAGATTGCAAGGCGCGCAAAAGAGGTTTACAAGACTGAACTTCGGATAAGAGCGGAGATAGAGCGAGGGAAGTCACTTTCAGAGGTTCTGGATCTTGCGAAATGGGAGAAGGCTTAAATCCGCACTCAAACTTTCTTAGCCCTCATGCCCAACAACTCCATCTCCTCAAAGAATCTCGGATACGAGACCGCAACCGATTCCGCGGTATCGATCTCCGTATCTCCAGCCACCATCCCTGCGACCGTTAGCGCCATCACGATCCTGTGATCGTCCCAGCCATGGAGTGTCGCGCCATGAATCCCGCCGCCACGGACATGCAGTTCATCCTCCTTCTCTGTGATATCGACACCCATCTTCGTAAGTTCAACAGCCATCGCATGGAGCCGGTCGGTCTCCTTGTACCGGACATGGCTCGCATTCACGATCCGCATCTCGCCTGATGCGCACGCTCCGAGTACCGCAAGCGTCGGCACGAGATCAGGCGTCTTGCCGACATCGACTGTGACGCCGTGCAGATCGCTTCTCGTAATCGTTACCTCGCCTTTCTCCTGATCCCATGCGATCTCCGCGCCCATCTCCTTTAGAATCGGGATGATCGCGGAATCACCCTGTGCGGACCGGTACAGATTCCGGATTGTGACGTGCTTGCCGACAAGCGCACCAGCGGCAAGCAGGTATGAGGACGAGGAGAAATCCCCTGGTACTGTGTAGCTCTTGAGATCGAATCTCTGACCGCCCTTTATCAGGAACCCTGAATCCGGATCGCTCTCCCTGATCTCGATCCCTGCCTCACGCAGCACCTCAAGCGTGACATCGACGTACGGTCTCGACTTCAGTTCGCCCTCGATCTCGATCGTGGAGTCTTCCTCTGCAAGCGGACATGCGATCAGGAGTGCTGATATGAACTGCGAACTTATGGATCCGCTGATCCGGGTTCTTCCGCCCACAAGCGGTCCCTGCACGACAATCGGGGCGGTACCATCCCCCTTTGTCGAGAACGCGTCCGCACCGAGATCTGAGAGCGCACCCAGAAGCGGGGTATTCGGGCGCGTCCTGATGGATGCGTCGCCTGTCAGCACACTTGTGCCCTTTGCAAGCGATGTTATCGCTGTAAAGAACCGGAGCGTCGTTCCTGAGTTTAAGACGTCGATCACGTTATCGGGCACCATCGGGCGCGGAACACCTCGCACGAGAAGCCGGTTATCCGAGATGGTCACATCAGCGCCGATAGCCCTTGATGCTGCTATCGTTGCTTTCGTGTCTGCTGATAACAGCGGGTATGCGATCTCGGACTCGACCGACAGCGATGCGATCGCAATCGCCCGGTGGGTGTAGCTCTTGGATGGCGGCGCAGGGATCGTGCCTGCGATCTCTGACCTGTCGATCAAGACGTTCATGGGGTATCTTAAGCCGCGAATGTTGATAAGCGTTTCATACAGCAGGGATGTGTTATTTTCAGGAGTACTTCTATGAATTCCACGAATGCGTGAACAACGTGAATTTAATCGTCGGAACAGAAATCTTCTTCCTTTCTGAAGTTCATCCCAAAGTTTCTGAAGATGTCCAGTCTGCCATAGATTCGGAACTTCTGCCAGAGCAAAAGCAAGCATGGCTTCGAGTTTCTTTCCATCGAAAACGTTCACCCGGGCAACCGTCCCCGAAACATCGAATACGTAAAGAACGCGTAGTAATCCGGAAGATCCAGAAACTCAGCTGACAGGTCGATGCCTGTAACGTGTCCTGCCGCTCCCACTGCCTCTGCAAGCAACACGGATTGCAAGCCGATCCCGCATCCCACGTCAAGCCCCCGGCTTCCCGGCGGGAGATTGAGCGCACGGACCACACGGCGCATGACCGGTTCTTGCAGGGGGTTTGTCACCGCCAATTTCTGCATGTAGGTGTTTGTGTCAGTCATTTTCCATTCTCACCGCATATCAGCATTTGAATTAATCGATTTAGCAGTTGTCAGTCACCTCACCGAAGAACCTGCATCATGCCCCCCCGATACTCCCTGAAAACAGCACTACCCAACACACCCATTCCCGCCAATAATCCGCCAGCCACCCGGGCAGGACACACAGCACCCGGGCAGCCAGCGGCAATTGATTCTATTTGCAGCTAATCAGCTATCGCCTCCGCGAGCCCAGACACCTCTTCAGCGCCAGACTGGACGATGATGCTCGATCCCTCGAAATCATCGCCGATCGGCTCGTATCGCCCGCCCAGATGCTCGGCGAGGAACGCATCGGTTACGGCGTAGAACGAGAGTCTATTCTCAGGTCTGGCAAAGCCGTGTCCTTCGTCCGTGTAGAGCAGATACGTCACCGGGGTGTTTGCATCCTGCATCGCCTGGACGATCTGGTCGGACTCTGCCTGCTTGACACGCGGGTCATTTGCGCCCTGACCGATCAGGAGTGGCTTTTCGATCCGGTCCACGTAGGTCAGCGGGGAGCGCGTCGTGAGGAACGCTCTACCCTCTTCTGTTCGATGATCCCCCACACGCGTTGCAAATAACTCGATCTGTGGCTGCCAGTACGGCGGAATCGTCTCGAGCAGTGTAATCAGGTTCGATATCCCCACGATGTCTACGCCGCAGGCAAACGTATCTGATGTATTCGTCATACCCCAGAGCGTTGCATATCCACCATAGCTTCCACCCATGATCGCCACCTGATCCGGGTCTGAGATCCCTTCCCGAACCGTCCAATTGACCGCGTCGATGAGATCATCGTGCATCTTACCGCCCCACTCCAGATTACCAGCGTTGGTGAATTCTTTGCCAAATCCAGTGGAGCTGCGGAAGTTAACGCTCAAAACAACATAGCCACGGTTAGCAAGCCACTGATGCATGGAGTTGTAGCCCCAGTTGTCGCGTGCCCATGGTCCACCATGGACGAGCAACACCATCGGTAATGGCTCATCCGGACGCCCATCGGAATCACTGTCGCTTCCGATCGGCAGCGTGTAGTAACTGACCAGGTCCAGCCCATCACGTGACTCGATGACCACAGGATGCATCTTTGCGAGAGACAAACCTTCCAGTGCCCTACGTTGTGTGAACAGGAACTCTGCGCTCTTTTCTTCGCGGTCATATCGATAATACTGCACCGGACCATCATCCACCGAGTAGGCGACCATCCAGTAGTCATCGTCGAGTGTTCGGCTCACAATCTCAACATCGCCGTCAGCAACCGTTTTCAGGTAGGCGAGGTCGCCAGCGATGGACTCGTCAATGACCTGCCAGTGCTTGCGCTCGTAGGTGAAAGCAACCGCCTGGACAATTTTTTCAGTCGGATGGATCATGAGATCACTGGTATCCGCATGCGGATCCTCAGCGATTAAGGTCTGCTCACCTGTTTCAAGGTCCAGCGCGAAGAATGCAGCAGTGTTACGGTTGCGGCTATCGATCATGTAGAGAACCGTGCCAGTCTTGTCAAACCCGACAATGCCCGTAGTGAGCAAATCCTTCATTGCGATCTCCATAAACGGCTCCCAGCCACCCTCCTCGGTTGCCTGGAATATCTCGCTTCCGCCGTCAGGCGTGAGTCGCACTGCAAATCGGACGTTATACGCATCGTCGGTTGTGAATCCCACAAAACCCTCGTTCTCCATGACAAGACTCTTCTCACCAGTTGTGATGTTGGCACGGTAAATGTCGTGAAGTGTGGGATCACGGTCATTTAAGGCGATTAATATCTCTTCAGGGAACTTCTGGCTGACCGCCTGGATTCTGGCTTGTACGCCCTCAAGTGGGGCCAAGTCAGTGGTCTCGCCGGTCGCCAGGTTCACACTGTAGACCCGCCAGTTCTCATCACCAGCCTGGTCCTGGAGATACAGGACGTGCTCGCTCGTGTATGCCCAGAAGTAGGTGCGTACGCCGCGGTCAGTATCGTTCGTGACCGGCTCTGCTGCGCCTGGGTCATCAGCAGGTCCCACCCAGACGTTCAAGACACCATCTACGGGGGCAAGGTAGCTGATCCGGGTCCCGTCCGGGCTTAGACGGACTGTGATCTTGTCAGGATTGCCGAAGAGGACCTCGCGCGGGATGAGCGGGGCAGTTTCCGGCTGACTTATATTCTCGGTCGGTTCTTCTCTCGGGGCACTTTCGTCGCTGATGCAAGCGGACGCCAGCAACGCAGCGATTATCAGGACTAATATCAGTAGCGTTTTCATCTTTCGTTCCTCCTCTGGATGTTTTAACTTTTGTTTCGTCAGGAATTGTCGTTTGAATTCAATTACTCTTAATCGTTAGTCACCTCACCGAAGAACCTCCATCATCCGCTCCCTGTACTCCCGGAAAGCATCCCTCCCCGCACCGGTCAGCCGGAGCATCGTATGCGGCTTTCTGTCCACAAACTCCTTCACGACCTCGATGTACCCGGCAGCCTCAAGCTTGCTCGTATGCGAGGAGAGATTGCCAGCCGTAAGCCCGGTCTGGCGCATCAGGAAGAGGAAGTCTGCGCTCTCGACGACGTAGAGGTATGCAATAATCATGAGCCTTGCCGGCTCGTGGATCATGCGGTCGATTCCCGCGATTGGGCTCGGAGGTCTTCGCTGGAATGATTCTTACTGTGTGTGGACGTTAAGCATAGCAGCAGACACAGAAAAAATTGCATATCAGGCTTAAAGTCCGCAGAAAATCCATGAACATAGAAGAAAAGAGATTTGGAAGGGGGATAAAACCACAAATCGCTACACGTCTGACTTTTTCATACGTTCGGCAGAACTGGTCTGTGCAATCAGATCACGGACAATGGGGACCAATTTGTATGGAATTTTCATAAACGTATCTCCGGAATCTTCATAAGCAGCTTCGTCTTCGGCAACGGCTTCTTCGTCAGTCTGGCTCTCATAATGCGCTAAAACACGCTGTACCCGCGCTTCATTCCATCCAGGTGGGAGTTTATTCTGTCTCATTTTCTCCTTTTGATACGTCTTCGGTAAGCTATCAGTGCTTTTCCTGATAAATTGTATGCGGTTATCACAAATATACTCTCTGGTTCTGGCACATAGATGACACGAAGGTACCTGCCGGATCGGGTCTGACCAATGGCAACTCGTGCCCCCTCGTGCCCAATGCGGTCTTCACCGGGATGCGCTAGGACCTCTTCCACTTCCTGTTCGGTTACTTTATGGCGGTGGATGTGTGAGGTGTTTGTCTCCGGGTCCAGGTAAAACCGAATCTTCATCATCGATACTTCCTTTGGAACTGTAATATAAGCATCTCTACTCAATGATATGTTACGCCATTCGGTGTCATCGGACTGATTCCAGTGCTGCAGAACACAGCATAGATCTAACGTCAGATCCAAAAACAAACCGAGCCAGAACTCAATAAAACCATGGCATAAATCAATATCGGGTGTCTGGTCTCTAGGTCATAGGGACGGTTCATCGAAGCACCTCCATCATCCGCTCCCTGTACTCCCGGAAAGCATCCCTCCCCGCACCGGTCAGCCGGAGCATCGTATGCGGCTTTCTGTCCACAAACTCCTTCACGACCTCGATGTACCCGGCAGCCTCAAGCTTGCTCGTATGCGAGGAGAGATTGCCAGCCGTAAGCCCGGTCTGGCGCATCAGGAAGAGGAAGTCTGCGCTCTCGACGACGTAGAGGTATGCCATAATCATGAGCCTTGCCGGCTCGTGGATCATGCGGTCGATCCCAGCGATGGGGTGGAGATCTTCACCACCGGTTTCACTTGCTACCATCACGCACCTCCGTTTCCGGCAGCGGATATTTGCGCAGGAAGCGGATGAAGATGACCAGACCGCCAAGGACTAAAAATCCACCTATGAGAACCAGATACAGTATCAACCCTGTACATCCGGATCCAAATTCTATTAAAGAGAAGAATAGCCCCAGAATCACTGACAGGATCGCATATCCGTAATAACGGACGCTCCCGGATCTGGATGCTGCGTGGGCGAAGGGTCCGACCAGGATCATCCCGAAGAACAATGGCGCCCAGTTCACCCACTGGGAGTAATCCGTTACATTGCCAAAAAGAGAGATCAGGGTGAACATGATCACGATAACTGCAAGTTCGAATAGAAGGACACCTGCCAGGGCATCCTTTGGATTTTCCCGATGGAATTTGACAAACCCGATTCTGGGGCATGTGTACCGTCTTCGGACGAACTCTACGATCTTTCCAGAGAATACTATCAATAATATATAGAATGCAAAGATGGGGGAATAGAAGAAACCCCCAAATGTCATGAGGATCAGCCCCATCATGACTTCCATCAAGCCATCCTGCTGGGAATCACGATATGCCTTTTTTTCGATATCCTTC
>QBUV01000158.1 GCA_013572355.1 Candidatus Methanogaster sp. | reverse complement strand
TTAGAATGCCGGGAAACGAACAAGAATATAAATATTGGGGCATGCTGAAAGGGGTGGCATAATCCGTAAAGATAATACATTCAAACAAAACCATAAGAAAGGAGAGATAAATAAAAATGAAACTATTGGAAGCCATTAAATCAAGGAAAAGCATCAGAGCGTACAAACCTGATCCGGTTCCCGAGGAAGTCTTAACAGAACTTCTGGACATCGTCAGATGGGCGCCTTCCGGAACCAACACACAGCCGTGGGAGTTTTTCGTTCTGACTGGAAAGGTGCTTACCGATCTCAACCATGCCACCGTTGCGAAGATCCGCGAGGATATGAAGCCCAATCCCGATATAGATTTGTTTGAGAAACCTCCGAAGGGACATTACGCAAAGAGGCAGCAGACATTCTTCAAGCAAATTCTTGACCTTGTCGAACCCGAAGAGGGCAAAAACAAGATGCAGAAGTGGTTTGAGATGAGTGTGAGCAACTACGGTGCCCCGGCTCGGATCGTAATCGTTGCTGATGAGTCGGCGCCGGGCTGGTTCGTCTTCGATATCGGCATAGTGACCCAAACAATCGCTCTTGCGGCGCAGGAATACGGACTCGGGACATGCATTCTGGGCGACGCAGCGGCATATCCTGATGAGGTGCGAAGGATTACAGGAATTCCTGAGTCGAAGCGGATTATTATCGGAATTGCGATTGGCTACCCGGACTGGGACGATCCGCTGAATAGTCTACGGACAGGGAGGGAACCGGTCGAAGAACTGGTTACGTGGTGCGGGGTGGCGGAAGAATGAGGGAACAACAATGCAGGACGCTACGATCGGCGCTGACAGTTCTTGTGCTCCTCACGATCCTTGCCGCCCTCGCAGCACCAGCAGAAGCGCTCTCGGTGAAACTGATGAAGTACGACCCGTATCCGGCGAATACCGGCGAATATGTGACTGTCTGGATTAAGATCGAGAACCCTGGACTCGGTGGACCCTCAGAGGACGTTAAACTGAGGGTAGTCCCTGAATACCCGTTCTCACTTGAACCCGGCGAGACCGGGCTTGAAGAGATCGGCAAGCTCTCGATGAACGACTATGCAATGTTTGATTTCAGATTGCGAGTGGATGATAACGCAATCGACGGCAAAAATATCCTCAAAGTCGAGTACATGGAGCGTATCGATTCCGAATGGAGCGAGACGGAACTCACGATCGAGGTCGAATCAGACAAAGTCGATTTTGAGATCGCAGACATCGACAGCGTGCCCTTGCGGCTCAAACCCGGAGACGAGGACGCGAAGATCGTGGTTGAGATACAGAATATCGGCGACGGCGACGCGGAATGTGTAAAATCTCGCCTCATGCTTCCGCCAGGATTTAATGCATCAGACAGCTACTCCGACATCGCAAATCTCGGAACCGTTGCGGCAGATGCGAGTTCCGATGCAACCTTCTACATCGACGTCGATGAGAGCGTGCAGCCCGGCGAGCAGATCGCAACGATCACAATCACCTACATGGACAAGGATTCCGACGAATACAAAGAGGAGACGCTCGATCTCAGGATTCCCATCAAGAATACACCGCTATTTGAGATCGTATCCTCTGAGATTACGCCCGGCACAATCACAGTCGGCGACACCGCGACTCTAAAGATGTGGATCAAGAACACGGGGACAGAGGATGGGGAGAGCGTCCGTGTGAGGGCGATGCTCAAAAGCGAGCAGCCATTCGACTTCTCGAACGGAGAGGCGTTCGATTACGTCGGCGACCTCGATGTCGGTGAGATCGGCGAGGCTGTGCTCAACTTCGATGTCGGGGACGATGCCGCATTGAAGACGTATCTCCTTGACATCGAGATCAGGTGCGTTGAAGATGAGGACGTGCATCTGTTCGACAAGAAAGTTCCTGTCGCGGTGGCTAATGCCAAACAGAGTAATCTAATTCTGATTTTCATTGGCGGCGCTATTCTGATGCTGCTGTATCTGGGTTACCGGTTTTTGCTTCCGAAGATCCGAGGGTAACGGAGGTATGTTTGGTGTTGAGTCCACAGAGATCACGAATGACACGAATTAACGAATCTCACGAATGTCATGGTATAGATTCGTGTCATTCGTCCAAACGCGTAATTCGTGATAAAAACTATCTCAAAAGGATCGTAAAACTTCCATCGAGATCACGAATGACCCGAATGAGCGAATCTCACGAATAGTAAGAGGTGAACCGATGAAAGGAGCTAAAATCCACTACAAGGAACTATCGTATCAGGTAATGGAAGCTGTATTTGAAGTGCACAACACGCTTGGGGCAGGTTTCGTCGAGCGTGTGTACGAAGATGCGCTGGCATACGAACTGGAACTACGTGAAATCGCCTTCGAGAATCAGAAATTGGTCACAGTACGTTACAAAGAGCACGTCGTTGGCACACATCGTCTTGATTTTGTTGTGGACGGTAAAATCGTCCTTGAGCTGAAAGCCGCATCTGCGATAACGGATGCATTCAAACAGCAGACACTATCGTATCTCAAAGCTACGGACTTGAAATTGGGAATTCTCATTAACTTTGGCACACCACGTGTTGAATACGTCCGTATCGTGAACTAACAGAAATAAATTCGTGTCATTCGTCCATTCGTGTAATTCGTGATAAATACGGGCACATAAACACCAAACAAACATCAAAAGACCATTAGCATCCATGAACACAGAAAAACAGATCAGAAAACTAGCTAATCTGCAAGAGAAGTATCCTGTGCTGATCCTGCTCATAGTCCTCATCGTAACGGCCGTGATGGCAGACGGCGCCCTCAATGTGCGGCTGGATCCTGCGTTTGAAGGGATGCTCGCCGATAATACGGACTGTGTTCTGACTCAAGACCTGTTATCAAGCGATTTCGGGTCAACAGACGTCATGCTACTCTTAATCGAGCTTGATTACGACTGCGACGAACCGAATTCCGTAACAGACATCCGGGACCCAAGGGTAGCCGAGTATCTCGACTCCCTGTCCCGATCTATCGCAGCAGAGCAGAATATTGAGAGCGTCTCAAGTTTCGCAGATATCCTCAAAGCGGCAAACAACGGTGAGATTCCGACCGATCCTGTGATGATACGGGAGGTTGCAGAAGATGAAGCCTCCAGACGCTTTGTGAACCGGGAATACAGTTCAACTGTAGTCTATATCGATGCCAACATCAACGGCGACATGGATCTCCTTGATGACCTCGAAAAAGAGATATATAACGACATCGACCAGACGCCCACCCCGACCGGCATCAAATCGATTATCTCCGGGGGGCCCTCGACTATGAACCTCATCATGAGCCTGATCGCAAGCGATCTGCTGGTGACGATGGCGTTCTCGATGATTTTTGTCTGGCTCATCCTCTGGCGGCTGCTCAAACACCCGGTAACCGCAATTCTTTCGCTGATTCCAGTCTTTGTGTCGGTGATCTGGACAGCGGGGTCGATGGGATATCTCGGCATCGAACTCGCGAGTGTCACGGTGGGTCTTGGCGCGATGATCGTCGGGATGGGTATTGATTACAGCATCCACATCACACACCGGTTCTTTGAGCTGCTCCGGGAGGATCACGACTTTCCGCTCGCAGAATCGGTCGCAACGATCGCCCCCCCGCTCTTCGCAAGCGCTGCAACCACGATGGCTGGTTTCGTCGCGATGGCGTTTGGTAAGATGCCGATGAACGCGAAGATGGGGGTTTTGCTGACAACCGGGATTGCTTATGCGTTTCTCGCGGTTCTGATCATTCTCCCGCCGCTTCTTGTCCTTGAAAGAAAGTACATGAGTGCGCCGTTTAAGCACACTTGCGAGCGTATGGCGTATTCTGCGAGCGGCACGGGCAACGCAATCGACGCAAACAATTCAAGCAACGCAAGCAATGCAAGCGATGCGTGTTGTGCAGGCAGTGGTGGCAGTGGTGGCAGCAGTGCAGGCGGCGACGGGATCGTCAGGCGCGCGCTCAAGCGGCTCGCACTCTTCCAGACAAGGTCGCCGGTTCTCGTAATCTTAATCGCCCTCGTCCTGACTGCGTTGGTTGCGCCGTTTGCGACGCAGTCACGGATGGACGAGTCAAGCGAGAACTGGATACCAGAGGATTGTGCCATAATCGAGGCGTTCCAGTCGATGTGGTCCGACTACTCAGGAACCGATACCTTGACCGTTGTCATGACGCTTGACAACGCTGAAACCGTGAGCGATCTCGCTGATCCGGAGGTGCTTAAGGCAGTTCACAGGCTTGCCATGGTGCTCGGCTCGGATACGATCGTCGAGACTGTGGACTCTGCCACGTTTGCGATGATGGATGCTAACGGCGGACATCTGCCGCAGACGCTTTACACGAGTAAGAAGATCATTGAAGAGAATCCAAGCATCAGATCGAAGTTTAACAGGGATTATTCGGCTATGCGATTCGATGTCGCTGGAACGTCGATAGAATCTGTAGATATGCCAGCAATCGAGCAGGAGGTTGGCACGGTCTCGTTTCCGGATGGTGTGAGCGTGCATCTCGCAGGAATGGGTCCAATGGATTATGCGCTTGGCGAGCAGATGGAATCTGAGATGGGATTTACAACAGCCGTCGGCTTTGTGCTGGTCTTTGTTGTGGCGTCACTCTTCTACAGGTCCGCACTCGTCGGTCTCATCGCGATCACTCCGATCGTTCTGGCTCTGATCTGGACGATCAGCACGATGGGAATGATCGATCTGCCATTTACTGCGCTCTCGGTAACGATATTCACAATGGTCATGGGAATCGGGATCGATTACAGCATTCATCTGGTCCACAGGATCAAGGAAGAACGGAAGAGCCATAAAATCGAGGATGCGGTCGTGATCGCGGTCACAAATGTGGGGGACTCGCTCTTCTCAGCCACAGCCACGACCGCAGTCTGCTTCGCATCGCTCACGCTTGCATCGCTTCTCGCGGTCGACAGACTCGGAAGGACGCTCTCGCTCGGCGTGATATTCTGCTTCCTTGCCGCGCTCTGGATGGTTCCTGCGATTCTCGTGATCGAGGAGAGGGTGCGGGCGCGGAGGTGGTGGGGGGCAGGTAGATGGAGAGACAGGTAGAGGCAAGCCGTAAAAGAGATCGGGGATGCGGAGCCGCACTTATATCAAATATCCTGCCCTTTCAGAAACTCCTCGTCCTGCACATAGTTCCATCCGAGATCGAGTGCAAGCTTCGCTTTCGCAAGTTCGCGCCCGAGATAGCCGGCATGGTCGAGCCGCGAGAGAAGCCCCATCTCGATCGCTGTCGTGAGAATCCTGCAGACGTCTGTTCCGGTGATCGTTGCCTTCGCGTGGGTAACGATGATCAGTCTGCTCTCTCTTGCGATCTCGATGCGGAGGCATCCGGAAGGGTCAGGAGCCCATTTTGACATATCCTTCGCGAGAACGGATTTCTCAGGAACTTCCGCATCCGGAAGATACCGTTTCTCCTTTAAGATGAGGAGATCGATTCCAAGATCCTTTGGCGAACTGCTGCGCTCTGTTGCGAGCACCATCATCTGCGAGGCGGTGACGAGTTCTGCGATGCTCCCGCGTGCCTTGTCGCTGTGCTCGGGCGTGAAGAGGATGTCCACGCCGAGTTCGGATGCGATCCCGGTCAGAAGCGCATTTACGCCCACCGAATCGGCATCGATCAGTTCTGTGACATTGCCGACACCGAAGAAGAGCGGGGTCGCCTTGTCCTGTTTCCGGAAATCCCTGTACCGGTAAATCGATTCAACGACTCCATGCCCCACAGGATCGAGTACAGGGTCTGCGATAATCCTCTCGATGCCGAATTCCTTCGCATACTCGATATTCCGGAATAGCGAACCAGGAGCGCCCTGATCAGGGATGATCACAACCGCTGTTCCGTGCTCCAGAACCGCACCTGCAGTGGCATCGATGTTACTCGAATTTAGACTCAGCACGAGATCGACTCCTGACTTTATCCCAGCAACAATGAGGTCCGGATCGAGCGTATCTATGCTCACAGGAAGTTCTGTTGTGACTTTCGCAATCTTGACCGATCTTATAACATCATCGACGTTGCAATCCATTGTAGCGCCAAGATCGATGATGTCCGCGCCCTTCCCCTCAAACTCGCGTATCTTTTCCGCCAATCTCTCGTCAATCATCGCTGTTGCACCAGCGATCTCTGCCATCACCTTCATGCTGCTGTCTCCGCCGATCTTTCTTCCGCATATCTCAAATGCTGGTGTTGCACCTCTCTCGTGCTCTTTCAGGTGCGAGACAGCGTCCTCTCGCATCTTTGTTGACAAGAATTCACAGGCAGGGATGGTTTTTGAGAGTTCGAGTTCGCCAACGCACGAGAGCACCGAAGTCAGGTCATACGCATGTCTCGGTCCAAGACGGATCTCTGTTCCGCACCGCTCTTCGAGATCCGTGAAATCGCTCGATACCAGACCCGGAACAAGGATCAGGTCGTACCGCTTGCCCGGCAGCGCGGACCTGAGCAGACCCGGCGTTATGAATGCTGCTATCTCGATATCGAGGACAAGCACATCCGCATTCTCCCCCACCGCGTCTCTGACGGTCTGCTGCGCAAGTCTTCCGGTCGCTATGAGGATGTCCATGGTATCACATCGGTAATCGTATCGATGCTTTTTAATATTGATGCTTTCCCCAACACCAGCCCCATCCAGGCAGCATGCACACCCAGGATCAGCGAGCCAGTCTACAACAGCCATGACTGTGGGGTCGTTGTTGATATCCCTGCCGCCGTCGAGATCGCCTGCAAAATCTTATTATGCATGGAAGATGACCCCTTCCGATGGAAGACGACGATATGTTCGAGAGGATTGATAAGATCATACAGGAGAGCATCCGCCCGGTCCTGAAAGCCGACCGCGGCGATATTGCTCTGGTGGATGTTAGTGATGGCGTTGTTACGATCACACTCGAAAAACCCAGCGTCCCGACCGCGTTCAGCAGCTTCCTGATGACCTTCAAGGTACGGAAAGGGTGCTCATGCGGCAGGTGCGCGGTGCCGGTTGTGGCTGTGAAAGAAGGGGTTCTGAAGCGGTTGAGGGAAGAGGTGCCAGAGGTTAGCGAGGTTGTGGTTGCCAAAGGGTGAGGCGACATCACGCTTCAGTTTCACTGTAGTTCAGACACTCCGGAAAACTTTCATTTTCACGAAATATCTCCAGCATTCCCACCTCTTTAGCATTCTCATCTCTTTTCGTCAATCATTGTGCGCCACCACACCGAGATTCGCGCTTCACGCAGGTTGACCGCCCCACGCACAACAGCACACAACAACACATAATATGATATCGGGCTGCAATTGATACCATGATCGACAGAAACGAGATCACATCCATACTGGACGAATACGATACCGAAAATGTGAAGATCGGGCTTGTGGGCTCGCATTCCGCACTCGATGTCTGCGACGGCGCGATCGAGGAGGGGTTCAGGACGCATCTGGTCTGTCAGGCGGGGCGCGAAAAGACGTACACCAAATATTTCAAGGCGAAACGCGACCCGAGCGGAAATCTCCTGCGTGGGATCGTGGATGATGCTGTGGTCTACTCGCGGTTTGATGAGGTCATGCAACCAAAAAACCAGCAGTATCTGCGCGACAACAACATCCTCTTCGTGCCGAACCGGTCGTTTACATCGTACTGCAGCATCGATGCAATCGAGAATGATTTCGCGGTCCCGATGGTCGGAAGCCGCAACCTCCTCCGAAGCGAGGAACGGGGTGGCGAGGAAGACTATTACTGGCTTCTTGAGAAGGCGGGTCTGCCATACCCGGAAAGGATCGATGATCCCGAGGATATCGATGAACTGGTCATGGTGAAACTCCCGCACGCTGTAAAGAAACTCGAACGCGGCTTTTTCACGGCGTCTGATTACAACGAGTATCTGGAGAAGTCTAAGTCCCTGATACGGCAGGGCGTGATCACTGAGGATGCGCTCTCTTCGGCACGGATCGAGCGGTACGTGATCGGTCCGGTCTTCAATCTCGATTTCTTCTATTCGCCGATCGAGGATACGATGAGCAAGACCGAATTAATCGGCATCGACTGGCGGTTCGAGACGAGTCTCGACGGGCATGTGCGCCTGCCTGCGCCGCAGCAGATGACGCTTGCAGAGCACCAGATGGTGCCAGAGTACACGGTCTGCGGGCACAACTCGGCGACGCTAAGGGAGTCGCTCCTGGAGGATGCGTTCGAGCTTGCAGAGAAGTACGTGAAAGCGACGCAGAAGCATTATTCGCCAGGGATCATCGGTCCGTTCTGTCTCCAGACCTGTGTGGACAAGGATCTCAATTTCTACATCTACGACGTCGCCCCCCGAATCGGCGGCGGCACGAACGTGCACGTGTCAGTCGGGCATCCGTACGGAAACGCACTCTGGCGCAGGAATATGAGCACAGGCAGGAGGCTTGCGATGGAGGTGCGACGGGCTGTGGATGCGGGCAGGGTTGCGGAGATTGTGACGTGAGTGGCGCGGGGTGTGGGGGTTTCGGATGTGGTACATCTATGAACGTGGTTTGGGCTTAGAGTTCGAGGACGGCAGAAATTTATATTATATGGGTGACAGAAATATATGTAAGGCTAAAAGCCTGTTTAGTAACTTACCGGATAAAGGAGGAAAAAACGATGGAAGATTGGGGGGCTTTGAAACATGCCAAGACTTGAAGCACAAACGAAAGAGGCAGCAGGAATGATAACAGAAGAAGATAAAGATACGATCAGACGGTGTGCTAAAAGATACAATGTCGAATCTGCCATCTTATTCGGTTCCTCAACGAGAGACGATATCGAATCCAACGATATCGACATCGGGGTGAGGGGGATCGACCTCCGGCTATTCTTCAAATTCTATGCCGAGTTATTCAAAAGGTTACCAAAGCCTGTTGATCTCGTTGATCTATCCCGAAAGTCGTTATTCAATGACCTTGTAGAGGAGACGGGGGTGCGGATTTATGGATAAACCGCGTAAACAGATTCGTGCAGAGGAAGAGAATGTTGAGATTGTGCTTGGAGACTTTCCGAATTTGGGTTTTGGAGGTAAATAATGGCATTGGACTTATCGTCTTTGAATAAAGCAATAAACAGCATGGAACGGGCTGTGAATCGTTCGCAAAGAACGCCGGATGATGATGAACTGCGTGATGCGGTTATCCAGCGCTTCGAATATACTTATGAGCTTTGCTGGAAAATGCTGAAACGGCAACTTGAAGAGGAATCCCCTTATCCGTCGGCTGTGGATGCGCTTTCTTTTCGCGACTTGTTGCGCGAGGGGGCGGAAAAGGGCATGATACGACGTGTGGAAGACTGGTTTGTATATCGGGAGCAGCGCAACATCACATCGCATACTTATGATGAAAATAAGGCAATTAGTGTCTATAACACGGCTATCAATTTCTTGCCCGACGCTCGCGACCTTCTTAATGAATTAGAGAAACGTCAAACATGATTGATACCCTGCCTGATCATCTTAAAATTATTAAAAACATTTTGGCAGAGCACGTGCCCGATTGTAAGGTGCTGGCTTTTGGTTCACGGGTTACGTGGACGGTTAAAAAGTATTCT
>QBUV01000157.1 GCA_013572355.1 Candidatus Methanogaster sp. | reverse complement strand
CAGAGTCTTTTTATTATTTTCTGGGAACGCCAGATTGTCTTATGTAAGCACAACTGTCGGAATGTGGCACCATCGATCTAAAAAGCCATTTACACCGTTAATCTGCGTAATCCATGTTAATCAGTGGCAAATAAAACTTTTAGCCACAGATTAACACCGATTTCACGGATTCCACCAATCCAATCGTACCAGTGTTTGCAGGATTGGCATCATGTTTTCAACCGACCAGAACAAATTAAAAAGTCTCGTTCCCCCCGACACAATGGTAACTCGACAACCGCCCCGATGCAAAAGAATTAATATCACGGCTGCGTAACTGTTACTCGGTTTTTATATAAAATAAAGAGGCATAGCATGTATCTGAAAACAAGACTGGTTGACACCGTTCGCATCGACCCTGAACAGCTTGGGATGCCGATTATGGCAGCTGTAGGACGGGCGCTTCGCGATAAACTCGAAGGGCAGATCGATAAGAAACTCGGCGCACTGGTTGCTATCCTCGATGTGGTCGATGTCGGCGACGGGCGCATCCTCTGTGGCGATGGGGGTGTGTATTATGAGGCGACATTCGACGCGCTCATGTACAAACCCGTAATGCAGGAGGTTACCGAAGGGGTCGTTGTCGAGGTCGTCGAATTCGGCGTGTTCATCGGTGTCGGACCGCTCGACGGGCTGATTCATGTGAGCCAGCTGACCGATGATTTCGTATCTTATGACGGGAAGAACGGTCGTCTCGTCTTTAAGGAGAGCGGGCGTGCGATTACAGAGGGCGATAAACTGCGTGCGCGCATCGTTGCAGTCAGTTTGAACGAACGGGATCCGCACGAGAGCAGGATAGGGCTTACGATGCGCCAGCCAGCACTCGGCAAACTGGAATGGCTCAAAGAGACCGTGAAGGAAGAGGCTGCAAAGAGAGAGAGCGGCAAGGAAGGGAAAGAATGAGTGAACAAGCGTGCAGAGGCTGCCACAGGATCGTGATCGGGCAGAACTGCCCGGTATGCGGATCAAGCTCACTCAGCAAGGACTGGAGCGGATACGTCGTAATTCTGGATCCGGAACTCTCGAGTATCGCTGCGAAACTGAATATAACGACTGCCGGAGCGTATGCGCTGAAGGTGCGATAAAGTGCCCCTTCTTCTTTCGGATCGCCTGAAATCGAGACTGAAAGTCCCGCATGGGACGCTGTATACCGGATCCGGGCGAAAGACCATAGATATGCTGAAGAGCGCGCCGGATTGGGGGCGTCCTGCAAAGATCATCTCTGTTGGCGATGTCACGACCTGTAACCTGATCGAATCAGGCATCCTGCCCGACATCTGCATCGTCGATCATCTCACATGCAGGGCAGAGGTGTCCGATGAAGTCAAAAATCGCATCCGGCATCCGGCATATCATGAGATCACTGTAAAGAACCCTGCCGGCACCCTCACGCCCGACCTTGTGACCGCTATAACGGATGCGATGAAATGCGAACGCCCCATCCGCATATTTGTGCAGGGCGAGGAGGATCTCGCTGTCATGCCCGCGGTCGTGCTTGCACCGCTCTCCTCGATAGTTATATATGGACAGCCATCGAGTGGATGTGTGCTTATCAAGGTGACCAGTGAAAAGAAAAAGGAGATACGAGAACTCTTGAAACAGATGGAAGATGTTAACGATGGCAAATTGCTACGGAGGATGCTTTAATGGCTATTGAGATCGTAAATGATGAAGAGAATGTACTTTTGAACAGACGGGATATCGTATTCAAGACCGAAGAAATTGGCATGTCAAGAAAGAGTGCGAAGAACACACTTGTGGCACTTCTCGATACTACACCCGAACTACTGATACTCGATCGGATGAACTCACAGTTCGGCACGCAGGATATACTCGGATACGCCCGGTTGTATGACAATGAGCAGAACCTGCGCCGGATCGAACCTGATTACATGATTGCGCGCAATGCGCCAGCAAAGAAGAGCGACGGGGGCGAGAGTTGATCATGCGCATAAACGAATACTATACCGTAGAAGGGGATAAGATCATACGTTCGAGGCAGTTCTGCCCGAAATGTGGCAGCGGCGTATACTTGGCCGAACATGCAGATCGCAGGACCTGCGGAAAGTGCGGATACACCAAATACAAATAGAAGAAAGCTAAGTGATGAAGTATCATCAGATAGCTGCCCTATCCCTTCTGATGGTGATGGTTGCAAGCTCGATCGGGTGCATCACGCCCACCGATCCTGCAGAGGGGGGGCAGTTGTCAGCGGTCAGGGAGACGCTTGGAACTATGCCCCTGATCGATGCCGGTGAAGCGATCAACATCACCGCAAACAACGAGACGATCAAGGGATTCCTGAGCCAGAAGTTCACTGCGCCGAATCGGAGGAGTGTGCAGGCAGTGCTCGTTCAGAACTCCACATACACCATCACCAAACCATCCGCAGACCCTGACGGATCGTCTTTCTGGGGCATCGATCGGTCTGCAAACGTCAGTGAGTCGCCGTTCCTATGGAAGGTCGATCTGATCGAGCGGAGTTGCAGTTGCGGCAGCAGTGGCAAGGACCTGTATGTTGCAACAGCGCTGATAGATCCACAGACAGGGGAGATTCTGGACGCAAAGACATACTCGATGTCTGAAAATAAGTACGGACAGAGTACCTGCATAAGCGCCTGCCACAAGTAATTAGTATACGAACGACCTCTATAATACCGATGATGCTCAGATCGACCGGCATCGCGGGGCTCGATGAGATTCTCGGGGGATTTCCAAAACCATCGAGCATCCTCATAGCAGGTACCGCTGGTGTCGGCAAGACGATGTTCGTGCTCAATTCACTATCGAGTGTGGCAGAAGATGAATCAACGCTCTATATCCCGATCATCACCAGACAGGAGAGAAGAGCGGATTTCGCAGATACTTTTCCATTCATGCACGAATCGATCGCTGTACATCCGATCGACCGGATATCTGCAGAACGCGATCCATTGTCCGCGTTGATCGATATCGGGAATGCCGTCGTATCTTCCGGTGCTGACAGGATTGCAATCGACCCGATAACGCCGCTTGGATATGCATTTTCGGAACAGGAGCAGCACCGATTCGTAGGCACACTCGATTCGATGGCGCACGAATGGGATACGATCACACTGGTCACCGGAGAATTGACCGCATCCGAGATTCACACAGCGGTTGTCAGCCATTTTATGGACGGGGTCCTGTATCTCTCCTACGAAGAGAGCGAAAAACATGTTTTGCGCAATCTTAGGATATTCAAAACCCCGAACATCGCGGGTAACCAAGCATTATCGAATATATACACCTTTAACATCTCCGAGGGCGGTGTACGGGTGTTCCCGCATCTGAAAGGCGGTGCAGCGCACCCGGATCTCTCGGTGCGCGTCCCGACCGGCATCCGGGAACTGGATGGGATGCTGGAAGGGGGAATCCCTGAAACATACTCGATGCTGATTGCCGGTGGTCCAGGTACCGGGAAAACTGTTTTTGGCTTGCAGTTTGTCAACGAAAGCCTTGAAAATGGTAGACCGGCAGTCATAGTCTCGTTTAATGAATCGCCGGACCAACTGATGGCTGAAGCGATGCGTCTTGGATGGGACCTGCATGGATGCGTCGAGAACGGCATGCTCAGGTTCGTTTATCCCTCTGAACAGGTCTCTTCCGATGAGCATCTCTGGCAGGTCAAGGACGCGGTAGAGTCGATCGGTGCCGGATCACTGGTCTTCGACGGGATCACAGATATGAAGACCGTGTTTTGCGGATCTGTGAATGCCAGGGAATATATCTACTCGCTGATCAGGTACCTGAAGTACAGGAATGTCACCTCGCTCTTCACAAGCGAGATCGAGAACGTCTTTTCATTCGGGATACCGGATGCTGGCACGTCTTTTCTGGTGGACGGCATCGTATTGCTCAGGTACATCAGGAAGGAGTCGGGCTTGCGAAAACTCCTGCTAATCTTAAAGATGCGCGGAACCGATCACGACCGCAGGATAAAGGAGTATGCGATCATGAATCATGGAATAAGTATCATGGAGTGGGATAAATGAAATATGCTGTGATCGTATGCCCGAAATGCAAAACCCATGTGCAGATCATAGAGTATGGCGTAAAATCGACCGTGTGCCAGCGATGCGGCAGCAGACTGGACCTGAAGAAACTCAAGATCTGGCACACGACCACTGATCTTGCTGATGCGGTCTCGGTGCGCACTGCGCTTCTGATGAAACTGGATGAGTGATCTGCGGTCACCGATCAGGTCAGTGAAACGCCAGGTTCAGTATCGCAAGCGTGGCAACGACCGCTTCCTCGAGCCGGACCGTCGCGGTTCCCTGATCTGGCAGGACGTTTAGCGTATAGTCAAATTCCGCAATAAAACTCTTCTCGCTCTTCCCTTTCCCTTCTCTCTTCTCTTCATCCATGATCTCAGAGATTCCCTTGTGCGGCGCGCCAAATACCACCAGCACATCCTCTGATCCGGATTCTGCCCCGATCTTCCGGAGCAGGTCGGCGTCGATGGATTCCCCATACCTGCTGGTCGCAATTCTAAGTCCATGGGCCGGGGTTGGGGTTGGGGTCAAGGTCAATGCTCCACTCAGACTGCCCGCTCTCGCAACAGAATAGCCCCAGTATCCGGCGATCTCGTCGTCATCGACAGGAACCGCCTTAAGCGGCTTCTTCGATGTGATCCGCACATTCACACGCTCGCCCTTCTGCATGGACACATTCAGAAATGCGGATCGCTTCGACCCGATATCCGCCCACGAACCGTTTTCATGCACTCTAACCACAACCCCGACACGTATATCCCCGATCTCGATCTTTTCTGCATCGGGGTGATGCGGCGTCCGCAGCGGTGGGATCGTGCCTGCATACCGCAGATCTCCCGCCAGTGGAAAGAGAAGTTTCCGCAGATACTGCGGGGTTTCGGCATAGTTAAGGATTCTCTCGATCAGTTCGGTCTCGTCGAGATCGGGATCCCGGTATATGACGATTCGGTCCGCACGGAATACCGATGCCGCCCTTGCGATCTGTCCGATCTTTGCGGTCTTGCTGCGCAGGTCGCTGGCATCGATTGCGAGTGAGGATGGGAGCAGTAGGGATAATGATCTCGGTTTCATCTGATGCATGAGTGTCTCGTTTCGGGGGTTGTAAAGTTACTCCGGTGCAAATGGTTAAGCGATGAACACCAATCAATAAGCAAGGACATGACACGAGTACTTGCAACAGGAACGTTCGACATCCCGCACCCGGGACATCTGTTCTACCTATCGCAGGCTTCCGCTCTCGGCGACGAACTGCACGTCATCGTCGCGCGGGCAAGCATGATAAAGCACAAGCCAAAGCCGATTCTCCCTGACGAGCACCGCCTTCTGATGGTGCAGGCGCTTGCGGTGGTGGATCACGCGGTTCTCGGGAGCGAAACCGATATCTTTGAGCCGCTTCATGAGATCATGCCTGATATCATAGCGCTCGGGTTTGACCAGCATTTCGATGCAGGGGACCTGGAGCGTGGATTGGCGGATCGTGGCTTTGATACCAAAGTAGTTCGGATCAGGGGATCGAACTCTGATCGGCTCTGCAGTACAAGGAGGATCATCGATCGGATTCTCGAGATGAATAAGATTTGAAAGTCAGGGACACTGCCCTGATATACGATAGTTTGCCACAGTGGGCGTTATAATCGAATCTCCCGAACACCGCAAAAGCATATACCAGATGAGATCATTTTAATCATCCATGACCGACTGGATCGCGTGGGATGCAATCGAAGGTGCCATGACAAAGACCAAACAGATGCTCTTTGAGCCCTTTGATCTTACAAAATGGGTGAAGCTTGCGATAATACTATTCTTCATCGGCAGTGGTGGCAGTGGCATCTCTAATTTCAACTCAAATCCATCGAGCGGCAATTTTGGGGGTTTTGATGACGCACAATCAGCTGCAAAACTGGATGCTTTTGTCGAGGAGACTGTATCAGGAGTATCGGCATTCGTACATCAGTACACGACATACATCGTGCTTGCAGTGCTCGCATTCCTGCTGGTGATCGTGCTATTCTCATACATCTCAAATGTGATGCAGTTTGTTTTTGTCGAATCCGTGGTGAGGAACCATGTCACGATCAGGGCATACATCAGGAATAATCTTGGGAATGGTCTGCGGTTGTTCATACTGAACTGGACGCTCGGGATCGCATTCCTGATCGCCATCATCCTATCGCTGCTGCCAGCATTGTCCGCGGTACTGGACGGCGAATTTTCCGCCATCATCTTCGGATCGTTTCTCCTGTTTTTAGTTGTCCTCGTGCTCGGCACCATAATCCTTGCGATTATAGGTTCGTTTATCAATCTGGCGATCCCTGTGATGCTGTACGAGAATGTGGGGATATTAAAGGCACTTTCAAAGGTGATCAGTACCGCAGTGCACAGCATTCCACAGGTGCTGGTTTACTGGCTCATAAGGGGCGTGCTCGGGGTCATAATCGGTATCGCAGCCGCTATCATCGGTCTCATCGTGGTCCTGATCGCAGGACTCGTCCTGTTGCTGATCGGCATCGCGGTTTACATGATTTTCACGCTGCTGGGATTTGGATTTGCTGATCTGGTGGTCCTGACCGTGCTCGGATTGCTCTTTGTTGCGTCCATACTGGTGCTCATATTCCTTGTCCTCCTCGCAACCGTGCCGCTTCCGGTATTCATGAAATACCATACGCTCCTCTTCCTCCGGAACTGGTATGCAGATATCGTGCCGTTCTGGGAACCGGTGACCGAACCCGTGTCCGAACCTGCGTGATGGCAATCCGGAGCCCGACTCCGCGAAGGCTATTTGGGGTGTTGGGTTCGATTGGAAGTATATCATGTACAGAACCGTGCTCGTCATCATAATCGCTGCATCGATCTCGAACTGCTGTGCAGAAACCAGCGGCATGGATAACATCACCTTCGCGGATGCACCATACACGGTCGCAATCGTTCCCGGATCGGACGCGTCCTTCAATGCCACGCTTAAGAACGCGGGGGTCGGATATGTGGACGTGAGTGTGATTGTGCGGTCGGTGCCCGACTGGATACTGGTAAACGGCACAAATAAACTGAGAGTGATAAGGAGAGGGGGGTCGATGGCATATCCAATCACGATCCACGTAAGCGGGGACGCACCGCCAGGCACACACCATTTCGAGATTGCGGATCAATCGAGAATCGATAAGCGCACATGGGTGCCGGTTGAAGTGTATATGCTGAGGGAGGGCGAAACTCTGCCGGCACGAATCGAGGAGGTGGAAGAGGAAGAGAAGATCGCAGAGATCGTAAAGAGTTCTCCCGCGCTTGGTTTCATCCGTGTGCGGTCGTATCCGTCCGCGGCAGATGTTCATCTCGATAATGTCTACCAGGGCACGACAGGTGGTGATTGGTTCTGGATCTACAATGTAACTCCCGGGAACCACGTGGTTTCGGTAGAGAAGTACGGATACGAGCGTTACACGGAAACAGTCTCTGTTTCAGAGAGAAATATGACTGTAGTATCAGCGTCCATGTCTGAGATCCCTGCAATCCCAGCGGAGACTGCGCCTGAAAAGGTGCCAGCAGAATTGATACCGCTTGCGGCCTCGCTCCTTGCAGCAGCGATCATCGCAATCGCAATTCACCGCCGTAACCGGAACATGTAAGAAGAAAGAGAGGGTAACGGATAACAAGAGACTTTGCTCGGAAGTTCGGATGCTATCGAAAGGATTATCCAGTCATACACCATACTAACCAAACATCAGGTGGAACAATGTCTTTCAGAAGTTTTATAGACCAGTTGAAGGCCGACGGCAACTTAATCGAGATTCAGGATCCAGTAGCCCCGGAATATGATGCCGCAAGGATCGCAGGAAACGAGAAACCGCATCTCTTCCACAGCATCAGCGGTCACCGTGTCGCCGCGAATCTCCTCGCATCGAGAGTTGCGCTCTGTGGAGCACTCGGGATCTGCAGGGAAGATATGGCAGGACATCTCGCATCCGTCGAACCAGACGGAGAGATAAGACTCGTGGACGACTCCCCAACAAAAGAGATCAGGAGTAAGCCAGATCTTTCAAAACTACCTGTTTTCACCTATTTTAAAAACGATCCTGCGCCTTATATCACAGCAGGCGTCCTCGTGACCGAGATGGACGGGATTATGAACGCATCCATCCACAGGATGATGGTTATCGGGAAAGATAAACTCGCAGCGCGACTTGTTGCGCCGCGACACACCTATCTCATGCGCAAGAAGGCACTGGAGCGCGGAGAGAAGCTTCCTGTCGCAATAGCGATCGGGCTTGACCCGGTAGTCCTCTTTGCCATCTGCACTCGCGTACCTGCGGGCACAGAGTTTCGTTACGCATCCGCGCTCCAAGGAGCGCCGCTTGAGGTCTTCGAGTGCGACAACGGCATCCGGGTGCCGCACTGCGAGATCGTGCTCGAGGGATACATCGGGGAAGAGACTGCGGATGAAGGTCCGTTTGTTGACATCACCGGAACGTATGACCGGGTGCGAAGCGAACCAGTGATCCACATAACAGGGATGATCCACCGGGAGGACCCGATCTACCATGCGATCATACCGTCAGGCAACGAGCACAAACTGCTGATGGGAGTTCCGTATGAGCCGAGAATATTAAGCGCGGTAAACGGGGTTTCCGATGCGAGAAATGTCGTGCTGACGAAAGGCGGATGCTGCTATTTCGATGCGGTGGTGCAGATTAAGAAGCAGACCGAGGGCGACTCCAAAAACGCGATGCTTGCAGCGTTTGCAGCGCATCCGAGTCTCAAGAATGTGGTGGTGGTCGATCCTGACATCAACATCTATGATCCAAGCGATGTCGAGTTTGCGATCGCAACAAGGGTGCTCGGCGACCGGGATGTACTGATGATCACGAATGTACGCGGAAGTTCACTCGATCCGATCTCTGCTCCGGATGGCACGACCACGAAGATCGGTATCGATGCGACGATGCCACTTGGTGCGGAGGAAGAGTTTGTGCGGGTTATGGAGTGATTGTCTGATGATATGGTGATGCGGTCGGAAACGCGAACCAGTGAGAACCAAGAGCCCTACAACTACTTCTGGTTTATCCATTTTTGATCGCCATCATCAATTATTTCGCGTATCGCAAGTAAATTCATCCTCGACTGTGGTCTCAATTCCTTGTTCACGGAATCCACAAAAATAATATTTTTCCCGACTAAAAACTTGATTTCATCGCTTAGATATCTGTATCCAACCTTCGCCTTCCCGATAAATTCTGAAAGCACGCCCATTACAGCGTCAAACATCTCTTTATCCCTCGCTTCCAGCGAATACACGATCTCTTCGATCTGCCCCTTTCTTATCTTGAGCATCTCCTCTGCCTTTCCTTTTCGATCGTCCTTTGCATTCACAAGCTCAACTAAGCATATCGGCTTTCCACCGCAGCAGTTCCATGCAACCACCTTCTCATCACCAGTAAAACCATGATCCTCCAGAAATGCAGTAGTCGTTTCCTCGTCGAAATCATCCACCAACAGGTATCTGCACCGCCCCTCAAGCATCGCCTCACCATAAACCTGTTCGATAAATAGCGAGTCAGACGAAACCGCAAAGACGTGGCAGAGATGCAACTCCTTTGTCAGTCGGATAAAAAAGTTGAATAATTTATACATCAGCAGCCCGTTGATCTTCAAATCCCCGATCACCTGCAATTCATCAATAATCAAGATCGGTGTACGCTTCTTTGATATTTCCACAAAGAACCGTTCAATGTATCT
>QBUV01000141.1 GCA_013572355.1 Candidatus Methanogaster sp. | reverse complement strand
GAGCCGCAAGAGACGGAGCGACAGCGCTTAACCTATCGAATAACCAACTGACTGCTCTTCCTCATGAGATCGGTGAACTGACCAATCTGGAAGGGATTTCCCTCTTGTATAACCAGCTTACCGCTATTCCTCCTGAGATTGCTAAACTGACCAATCTGGTATATCTTGACCTCGGAAATAACCAACTGATTGCACTCCCTCATGAGATCGGTGAACTGACCAACCTGACAACGCTTGAGATTAAGGGCAGCCAGCTGACCACCCTCCCTCCTGAGATCGGTGAACTGACCAATCTGGTATATCTTGACCTCTCGGGTAACCAGCTGACCGCCCTCCCTTCTGAGATCGGTGAACTGACCCGCTTGACAGAGCTTTACCTCATAGACAATCCGCTCCCGACCCCTCCTGAAATCTTATCGAAAAAGGACGAACCCGCAACCATCATCAATTATTATCTGCAGCACGAAGCAGGTGAGAAGAAACCCCTGAACGAGGCAAAGATGCTACTTGTCGGACAGGGAAGTGTTGGCAAGACCTCGCTTGTGAAGCGTCTGCTGTGGGATGAGTTTAACCCGCATGAAGAGAAGACCGAAGGTATCGAGATCGAAGAGTGGCAGGTTATGGTTGATGACCAGGAGATAATGCTCAATGTGTGGGACTTTGGAGGACAGGAGATCATGCACGCCACCCATCAGTTCTTCCTGACCAAACGCAGCCTTTATCTGCTCGTTCTGGATGCGCGGCTTGGGGATGAGGAGAACCGGATCGAGTACTGGTTAAAGATCATCAAGAGCTTCGGCGGGGACTCTCCGGTTATCATCGTCGGCAACAAGATTGACGAGCAGCCGCTTGACATCGACAGACGGGGGCTTATGGCAAAGTACAGGAGCGTCAGGGAGATCGTCAAGGTCTCCTGTAAAGAAGGTGACGGTTGCAATGAACTGAAAGATATAATCGCAAGAGAGGTCAGCTTGCTTGAACATATTCACGATCCGCTGCTGACCACATGGTCTGTTGTAAAGAGCCAGCTGGAAGATATGGAAGAGGATTATATCCCCTATCACGATTACTTGAGTATGTGCCAGACCGAAGGCGTAACCGACGATCTCAGTCAGCGTACTCTCATCGGCTTACTCCACGATCTAGGCATTGTCCTTAATTTCCGGGACGATCCCAGACTGGAAGACACCAACATCCTAAACCCTGAATGGGTCACAAACGGCGTTTACAAGATTCTGAATTCCAAGGAGTTGTTACAGATGGGGGGTGTTCTGGAACGAGAAATGCTCAACAGGATATTGGGCACTCCTGACTACCCAAGAGATAAGCAACGGATGTTTATCATGGATATGATGCGTAAGTTTGAACTCTGCTTTGATTTTGATGTTTTTCCGGATCAGAGATTCCTGATCCCGAGCCTTCTATCCAAGGAAGAACCGGATACCGGCGATTGGGGCGACGCACTGCCTTTCCAGTACCGTTACGATGTGCTTCCGGGAAGCATCATCTCACGCTTCATCGTGCGTATGCACCCCTCTATCTTCGAAAACACCTACTGGCGCAGCGGGGTGGTGCTGGAGGATATGGATGGCGGGAACAAAGCACTGGTTAAGGCAGACCGAGAGGACAAGAATATCCTTATCCAGATCAGCGGCAGGGAGCATACCCGGCGCCCCTTTTTACGTGCTATCCGTTCTAATTTTGATCACATCCACAAAACCACGGGAATCGAACCTGATGAGAAGGTCCCCCTGCCAGCTCATCCCGAGATTGCGGTTGGTTACAGGCATCTGCTGAAATTGGAAAAGATGGGCGTAGAGATCCACTTCCCGGAAGGGCTTGAAGGAGGTGTTAACGTCAAAGAACTGCTCGATGGCATTGAACCTGAAGAAGAACGCAGAGAACGAATGCTTGACAGAGCTGAAATAACTGCTGGTAGGGATGTAATCATTGTTAAGGGGGATAATTCTACCATACACACCCAATCCATATCAACAAACGATCTGGAGGATATTAGAAGAAACCTCCTTGAGTTTCAAGAAGGGATTGCTAAGCTCAACCTCCCAACTGACGATCAAAACATTGTCAATGGTGAGATAAGTGCTGCCATCAAAGAAGCCAACAAGGAGAATCCTGAGCAATCAAAAATTAGAACAAGGTTTGAAAGCGCTATTAATACAGCCAGAGAAGCTGGCAGGACTGTGAAGGATGTTTCGGCTCTTTACGATCCAGCTACAAAGATAGTCGAATTGTTGGGCGTGGCTTCCGCACTCCTGTCCTGACCGAGAGGATATTGAAATAACGAATCAGTGGAATCTGTGTTCATCTGTGGCTAAAGACTTTTACCAGCCACGGATTACACTGATGGACACAGATTGAGGATTTTCTGCATGATACCGGATCACATTCGATTCCCAGCAAAAACCTGTGCGCATCTGGCATCTGCCCGCGGCTTTACAGCTTGCTTCGCACCTTCTCGTAGAACCGCCATCCGGTCTTCGCGAAGAGAGCGGGCTCTTCTGCCCTCGTGATAGTAATAAGATCCCCAGCCCGCACAGGCTGTGTGTGATGCCCATCGAGGACGATAGCAGCATCCTTAAACGCGGGTATCGGCTCAACAGTGATCCTGCTATCGGCAGAGACCACCCACGGTCTCGATGAGAGCTTGTACGGCGCAAGCGGCACGATGACGATGCCGCCAACCTTCGGATCGACGATCGGACCTCCTGCGCTCATCGCATAAGCGGTGGAGCCGGTCGGCGTCGCAAAGACGATGCCATCCGCACGCAGGCAGTCGAGTTCGCAGTCATCCACAAGAATTCGGAACGCAAACATCTTGGCAGGGCGCGTCGTGACGATCACGGCTTCATTGGTTGCGTGCGGGAGCGTATCTCCGTTGATGCGGATCGTAAGCCGCATCCGTGCCTCGACTGTAAGATCGGCAATAACCTCATCGATCATGGAAAGCGCGTTTTCGGGCGTGGCATCGGCGAGGAAGCCGACCCTGCCGAAATTGACTCCGAGAATCGGTATCTGTCGCTTGAGTTTCTGGATGGTGCGCAGGATCGTGCCGTCGCCTCCGATGATGATTAGCAGATCGGTATCCAGCTCCTCGATAGGAACGCCTTGCCCCTGGGTTTCGATCCCGGATGCGGTATCCTGCTCGAATACGACCTCCTCGATTCCGGATTTTGATTCGAGATGGCGGGATACGAGTTCTGCCAGTCTGATTGCGGCGGGTTCATCGTACCGAGAGACGATTCCAACCCGCTTTACGGCTACGGTAACCTCGCTCATAAAACGCCTCAGTAAGTATGAGGCGGGCGGTTACATTAGTCTTTTGTTTCCTTGCGTACCAAGAAATCAGAGTTCTTACCGCGACCCCGCAAAGACCAAAACTTTCAGAGATACTCGCTCTGAATCGCTATGACCTCTGAACTGTCCGCAGCACAGGCATACGCCTCCAATAGCTCGCAGTTCAGTTCCGAGAACGTGTGCCCCCAGTTGAACTTTCCGAGTATCAAGGCTGCCTGTTCATCTTCGCCGAGGATATACAGGGCGGCAGCGAATGCCTCGACAGTCGTTAGCTTAAACGGCTTTCCAAAGTTTACCGGGTTTGCAGCGACCAGGTATGGAAGCGATCGCTGTTTCATGCGGCGAAGTTTTCCAAAAACCAATTCCGCATCTGCCCATGAACAATCCAGCGCAGAAATGCCTGTGCACACATCATCAGGGGCAAGCGCTCTCTCTGAGAACGGGTTTAGCAATATTGATCTATGCGGAAGTTCCGAGGGCGTCTTCCGTTGCGCCAATCCGAACTTGAGCAGTTTTCTGCCCGTGCACTTCTTCGGATCGCACTGGTTTGCATGATACAGGTACAGCGGGAGCATGATCCCCCATTATCCGCAGATTCTCTGCATAATCCTTGCGTAAGTATCCGAAAGATCGCCTTTCTCGTACCGGTACACATCCTTATCAAGACTCTCGATCCTGCCCTTTCCGTATGAAACCGCGTCCCAGAACCGGCAGCCATCCGGTGTTCCAACCTCATCGGCAAGCAGGATCTCGCCTGCAAGGTTCTTCCCGAACTCGATCTTGAAATCTGCAAGTATGATGTCCTTTTCGAGGAGATGCGTGCTCATGATATCGTTTACCCGTCGTGTGGACTCCCGGATCATGTCCAGTTCCTCGCGTGTAAGCCACCTGTTATCCAGAATCTCCTGCTCATCGACCGATCGATCGATCGCCTCAAACTTGGTCGTGAACTCGCAGATTCCCTCCGGTATCCTTGCGCCCAATCTCGGCTCGATTCCTGCGGGGGGGGCATCTCCACTTTCGTAGCGTTTCAGCAGCGATCCTGCGACAAAATTGCGCCAGATCACCTCGATCGGGATGATCTCAAGATATTCGACTTCCATGACGTTTGGCGGGACAAAGGCGCGAAAGTGCGTCGGTATCCCTTCTCTTTCCAGAATCTCGAACCAGTACGTAGACAATCTACAGCAGACCTCGCCTTTGTCCGGGTATTCATCCTTCTTCAGCCCATCGAATGCGGTTATGCGATCTGTGAACTCAAAGAACGTCTTTCCATCCTTTCTGATGATGTCTTTTGATTTGCCTGCTCGCTCTCTGGTGGTCGTTGTCATGAGGTCATCTTGGAACCGCGGATGGTTTAACCTTTTCCAGGAGCCCCGTGCAATGCCAAAAGATATAAAGGATGCCGCGGGATGATTGGTTGTGGCTGCGGCTGTAGTTTAGTGGTATGACATGAGCTTCCCAAGCTTATAACCCGGGTTCGAATCCCGGCAGCCGCATGGATCAGATCAGCACTATCGTGGCGCTAATCCGGCAGTGAGAGTTTCAAACCGCCGGATAGACGCCAGAGGCGTTAACATGAAAAAAGATATCACATACTTCGAAGAGCCGGGCGCTGCTAACACGGATGAGACCGTGCGGGCTGCGGTCGGGAGAGCAGTCGAACTCGGAATCAAGCAGATCGTGGTTGCAAGCACCACAGGATCGACCGGTATTAAGGTTGCGAAAGCAGCAGAAGGCACGGGCATCAAGACGATCGTTGCAACACTGCATTACGGCGCGAGAGAGGAAGGAAAATGGCTATTTGAGGAGAGCAACCTCAAAACACTGGAAGAGATGGGCGCAACCGTCTTTACGCAGACGCACCCTTTATCGGGCGTGGAGCGGTCATTCACTGACAAACTCGGCGGAGCAAGCCGAGCTGAGACCATCGCAGCCGTCCTCAGGAGTCTGTTCGGGATCGGGTTTAAGGTCGCTGTCGAGATCACGATCATGGCTGCGGATTCTGGCATGATCCCTGTCAGTGACAATTCCGAGGTCGTCGCTATTGGCGGTACAGGCACAGGCGCAGATGTCGCATGCGTGATCAAACCCGGACATGCGAACAGTTTCTTTAAGATGCAGATACGGGAGATCATAGCGATGCCGCGGGTGAAGTGAGATTTCGGATGGTGGGATGGCTTGCACGTAACTTGAGCCAACAACAGTATCTTGAAAAGATTATAGAAATCCGGACATCCACCAAATCCGCAAGATATCTCACGTCCCCACCCACACAGGCTCAGTAAGCTTCTTTAGCGTCGCAATTGCGGACAGCATCGCAATATAACTCGTCTTTGGGTTCTCAGGCGATGGAACGTTCTCGACCCGGACCGTCAGCGCCCCAAACTCCCCTGTAACCTTAATCTCGTGCATATTCCGTGTAACTCCCGGATCAGCGATGACCCTCACGGTCGTTGCATCGTACCCGATGCCTGCAAGACTCAACGTACCCGCAACGTTCACGTTTGCAGGAAACGCCTGCACTGCATCCGCGGCAGATCCCTCGAAGAGCACGGTCGCCCCGGATAGCGACGAAAGATCGATGCCATGCTCCTTGATGTAAGGCGCACCAGCAAACCCTGCCGGCGGTTTTGTCGTCGTCAGCACGACCGAGTCGATCCGTCCGATGGCTGCTGATCTGATGCCGTCGATGCCTGCGACTGCGCCAGACGGCACATATATCCTGCAATCGTTACGCCGTGCCAGATCCTTAAGTTGATCGAAGAGTTCCGCATCCGAGAGCGCACCGACACTCATGATCATGAGATCGCATCCCGCGGAGAGCACAATCGGTGCGACCGTGCGCAACGCCTGCTGGGATGCAGCTTCGACCACAATATCCACGGATCTCGCCATCCTGCGGACATTCATAGTCGCGGGGTGGCTGCCAAGCGAGTCTGCGAGTTGCTCTATCGCAGGATCACGGTCGCAGATTGCGATGAGATCTGCATCGATGGTTCCCTCGTCGATTGCGCTGCATATTGCGCTTCCGATCGCGCCGCATCCGAAGACCCCGATCTTTAATCTATTTTTCGGCATGTTTTATCTCAATGATTATATCTGCGCCCGTGCCTTCACGATCAACTCCTTTTAAGGATGAGACCATTCCAGAAATCGTTTTTGAGACGATATCCTGAACAAAGGGACCCATTGGAATCGCCTCTCCCCCTACGGTAACGCTCACAAGCCCTTCCTGCACCACACAGTCTGCGATTGTCTTTTCCCCGCGGACGATGGCTTCTGCCATCTCCATGCAGTCGTCGCATCCGCATTTCCCGCAGTCCATCTTCGGAAGCTTCGCATATACCCTCGCAATCTCGATCGCCTCGGTTACATAATCGAGAATATCCTCGAAATCATCCGCATCGGGATCGTATCTACGCCCGCCACCGTCCATCTCGATATCTCCGAGCACGATCTTTGGGATATCTTCAGTCTTGTGTCCCTCCACGAGTATCACATCAGGGGACGTCATGTTGTCCATGGTTCTCAGGATATCCTCAAACGGCATGCCGTTCTTCACGATGAAGGTTGTCTCACCCGAAGTGCTTGCAACAACAAGCCCTGCTCCGGATTTGCCATGCCTCCATGTGTCTGTTCCTTCAACGTCCATGGAGAATCCATCTTTTGGAATGTTCTTTATCGTGGACACGGAATATCCGCGCTCTGTCAATCGTTCGATAAGTTTGCAGATGAGAGTCGTCTTTCCGGTGTTGTGGTAGCCAACAACACCGATTGTGGCTGCGTTAGTCATTGTATCGTTTCTCCATTTTGGAATTTGTGATTTTCTATCTGACGGGTCTGCTCGATTGGGTGCATTGTCTCAGTATTGGTTGTGTTCCAAAGAAGTTATCAGTCATTATTCCCACCTTCAATCTTCGTTTTGCCGCCTTCGGTCTGGTATAGGATAATTTGAGAGTCGTTTTTTGCAGGCAGATTTTCAGCCATCGGAAGTCTCCGTATGAAATGACCAGTACCTCATCAGATCCCGGTAGATGACATCACCGCCCCTGCCCCTGCTTGGGGTGTCGTTGGTGGGAATAGAGCGTATCCCGCACCCGCGGTATCCGTCCGGCATTCTCAATGATCCAGTCAAACTCTGACGGCGGCATATACTCGCCCGACATAGATCCCGCCGATTTCGATATCTTTTCTTCCATGAGCGTTCCTCCAAGATCGTTTGCTCCGCAATTAAGCGCGTACTGCGCCAGTTTTTTCCCGAGCTTCACCCAGCTCGCCTGAATGTTTGGGATGCGGTTGTGTAGCACGATTCGTGCAAGCGCATGCATCCGCAGGTCATCGATCCCGGTGTTGCCGTAATTGCCGCCTGCAAGCATCCCTTCGCCGAGTTCGTTGTTGTACGGCATAAACGAGAGCGGCACAAATTCAGTGAACCCGTGCGTCTCATCCTGCAGGTCACGAATCAGGAATAGGTGATCGATACGGTCCCCCACGGTCTCGATATGCCCGTACATGATGGTTGCGGTTGTTCTTATGCCGAGACTGTGCGCAGTCCTGACGACACTGGTCCACTGTTCGGTATTCAGTTTATCCGGGCAGATCTTCGTGCGCACATCGTCCACAAGGATCTCTGCGGCGGTTCCGGGCATCGTATCAAGCCCTGCCTTCTTTAGTGCTGCAAGCGTATCTCTTACGCCCGCACCATCCTCATCATGGTTTCCGCTCCCGTCCCTGCCCCTGCCTCCACCCGCTGCGTACCAGACCTCCATCGGGGAGTATGCATGGAGATGGATCGCAGGAAATTCGGATTTGACCGATTCGAGAATCTCGCAGTAATTTGTCAGGTGCATATCCGGAAGAAGCCCTCCCTGGATGCAGATCTCGGTTGCGCCCACACTGACCGCTTCCTCTACTTTTTTAAGGATCTCCGGAATCCCGAGCCGGTAGCCATCAGGCTCCTTGAATGCGCAGAACCGGCAGGTTCCGATGCACCGGTTTGTGAAATTGATGTTTCGGTTGGGTATGTATGAGACAACGTCCCCCACCGCCTCTGCGCGCAGTTCATCTGCCAGTCCGAAGAGTTCGGCAGGCGGCGCAGTCGCAAGCAACGCTGCATCCTCTTTCATACATTCGCCCCTGTACACACGGTCGATCAGGTCTGTGGGAAGCATTACTCTCGTACGTTTCATGTACTATCTTTAAAATGTGTTGGTTCGAGAGATGCATAAGGATGATGCATTCTAAAATGCGATGGGTGATGCTGTCGTTGGTACTTTCGCTGGTACTGGCGGTCTTATCTGCCGGCTGCATCCACGAAAGCCCGTGGCGCCCTGAAAGCCACATCGATAGTGGGAGTGGGAGCAAGACCGAAAGCAGTTGGCAACATGCCGATCTGGAAGAGGGGCAGTCTGAGGTGCTTTCACACCTGAAGATCATAACCGAGTCCCTGAACCGTGCCATCGCATCCTTTAACGACCGAGAATACGATGGCTGCCGGGCAGAATGTGAGCAACTGAAACGGGAGAACCTGGAGTACGGCGCATCGATCGAGTCGTTCGAACGCCGTGTCACGAACGCTTCGCTCTCCGGATCCGGTGGCGCATATTATGATGCCCAATTATCTATTCTGCGTGCGATCCATCACAGCGTCAACGAGTCAGTGTCCGATCTCTATCAGGCGTCCGAATACGCCTCGCAAGGAGATGACAGCCGTGCCATGTACCACAGCCATAGAGCTGCCGCGTATGTGGATGCGGTCTATGCCAATCTCGGCCGTTTCAACGAGAACGTCGCCGTCAGCAACCGTGGATCGGTGGGCTTCGCATCCCCTGTGCCGGATCCCCCTGATCCGGAGGTGGCGCCTTCTCCCGAAGAGGCGGATCTTTCAGATATTCCTGATCCGTATTATCTGGATAAGAGCCGGTTTCAGAACACCCACGACGAGGTGAAGCGGCTGCTTGGCAAGGGATTCATAACGCCGTACCAGTGCTCGAGTTTCGACTGCTCTGAGATGGCGGCATACATCGAATGGAAACTCGAATGCCACAACGTGACCGCATACATCGCCACAAGGGACGACTGGCGGGATGGGTACGGTCATGCATGGGTGATCGTCCCGCTGCGGGGTGGGAAATATCTGGCGATCGAGCCCACGGTCAGCGCTACCGAAGGGAGTCTTGGCGCAGAGATGATCACGTACGACCCCGAATACTTCGTCTACGACCAACTGTTCGAGGACATCTACGGGGCATCTGAATTCTTCGGAGTGGGGGAATGGGACTGGTGGAACAAGCTGGAGCTGAAATGATTTATTGGATTGTCCGGTTCGACCACTCACCTCGACCGCGCAACACCAACCTTCCTGCAATACCCGCTGATCGGACACCCACTGCACCTCGGGCTGATCGGCGTACAGACGTTCTGCCCGTGAACCACGAGCAGATCATTGAAATCCCGCCAGTACACCTCCGGCAAGATTCTTCTCAGTTCAAACTCGGTCTTATCCGGCGTCTTTGTCAGGACAAGCCCGAGCCGGTTCGAGATTCTGTGCACATGTGTATCCACAGCGATTCCGGGTTTGCCAAACCCGTGGGTGACCACGATGTTCGCAGTCTTCCTGCCAACGCCCTTAAGCTTCAGAAGATCATCAATCTCGTCGGGAACCTTTGAATCATTCTCTTCGATCAGGTTTTTCGATATTTCCCGGATCTGCACGGCTTTTCTCCGGTAGAATCCTACCGGATAGATCGCGTTCTCTATATCAGCGGTACTCAACCCCACCATACCTTCAGGCGTTTTAGCCAGGGAGAAGAGGCGGTTTGAAGCGGCAGAGGTCACAGCATCCTTTGTTCTGAGACTCAAGAGGCACGAGATCAGGACGAGAAACGGATCGCATTCTCCTGCGACTTTCGTGATAGCGGAAGTCGCGAATTTTGTATTCTGGTCTTTCAGGATCCGGACGATCTCATCAATGGCGAGGTTCATAGACATGGTCAGGCACTCAGAGTTCCACCACGATCGCTCTATTATCTGAACTTTCAATATCCCTGATTATTTTCAGAATCTCTTCCTTCGTTGCGATCCCTTTTACTGCCAATCCTTTAAAAACGCCCCCTGCGGTGATGATCTCTACTCCAACCTCCTTAGCCACCATTATAGCTTTTTTGTCAAAAGAAGAGAACAAATACCCCCTGTTCAAGCAAACAACGATGCTTTCTAACTCACCCTTTCCAATTTTAGCGTGTTTTTCCTTGATCTTCAAATATTCTTTCTGTTCTTCCTCTGAGACGGTTA
>QBUV01000080.1 GCA_013572355.1 Candidatus Methanogaster sp. | reverse complement strand
TAATCGAACAACTTCGTCTTCGGAAAACTCTTTAAAGGTTGGAACTACGATTATCCATTAAGAGGTGATTTGGAATGAAATTTAACGTTGTGATCAGTGAAGGAGAAGATGGCTGGTATGTCGTCGAATGTTCCTCTCTGCCGGGTTGCATCTCTCAGGGAAAAACTGTGCCAGAGGCATTGGAAAATATAAAAGAGGCTATCGAGCTCTATCTTGAACCGGAACAGGATATCAAGGTGGTAACGAGTGGACAGATGTTAGAGGTAGCTGTGTGACGAAATTACCGGTTGTTTCTGGGGAAAAAACAATTAAAGCACCATGTAAAGCTGGTTTCATCGCCACCAGACAGAGAGGAAGCCATGTCAGGCTGAAGAAAACAACATTTGAAAGGACAATCACTATTACAGTGCCACTTCATGACGTTTTAGATCGTGGTACACTTAAAAGTATTATCAGAACCGCAGGACTGAGTGCGGATGAGTTTGCCGGGTTACTATGATCGAAAAAGAGGCGTTCATCCACCACAAGAACAATTTTGTAGGCTATACTGCTTAAGTTAGACTACGCTAAAAGTACGCAGTCGCGATTAAACGAGGGAAAACACCGTACAGTACAATGATCGAGATTAAAAACCTATCGAGAAACTGGAAGGAGTTTTCACTCAACATCGATCTGTATATCGAAGAGGGGGAGTACTTCGTAATCCTGGGACCGACCGCATCCGGAAAGACCTTACTGCTCGAGTTGATCGCGGGTTTTTACCATCCTGACAGCGGCGGCATCATGATCGGTAAAACAGATGTTTCCAACCTCCTGCCAGAACAACGGAAGATCGGATTCGTGTATCAGGATTATTCGATCTTCCCGCATTTAAACGTGGAAGAGAATATAGAATTCGGATTGAAACTTAAAAAAACCCCTCGCGATGAGCGAAGAAGAAGAACACAGGAGATCATGGACCTCCTCGGCATAGCCCACCTCTCACACCGTTATTCGCTGACGCTATCAGGTGGAGAGCAGCAGCGGGTTTCACTTGCGCGGGCGATCGTTGTGGACCCTGAGATCCTCCTACTCGACGAGCCGCTCTCTGCGCTCGACAACCAGACGCAGAACATGCTTCGGGACGAGCTAAAGAGGATCCACCACGAGGCAGGGCTCACGACGATCCATGTCACGCATGACCAGACCGAGGCTGCGATGCTTGCCGACAGGATCGCGGTGATGATCAGGGGGCGGATCGTGCAGGTAGGAACGCCTGAAGAGATATTCAATTCGCCTGCGAATGCCGAGATCGCTGAGTTTGTCGGAACCGAGAACATCCTTGCAGGAATCGTCGCCTCAAACGAGGGCGGGCTTACCATGATCGAGGTTGGGGCGCATGTTGTGGAGGCGGTTTCCGGTTACAGCGCGGGCGAACACGTGCGCGTCTGCCTGCGTCCCGAGGATGTTGCGGTGTCTGTCGGGGCTGTGGCTTTCCAGACCCGGCACGGGGACCGTGATCACCGCGAGAGCAGTGTGAGAAACGCATTTCACGGGACGGTTACGCAGATGATGCCTTATGGAGCGCTGACACGTGTCAAGATCGACTGCGGAGTTGTCATCGTTGCGCTGATCACGAAACAATCCGCAGCAGCGATGGGGCTTACTGCGGGCAGTCCGGTCTGCGTGTCGTTTAAGGCGGCTGCCCTGCACGTGATTGGGTGAGGGGGCTGACACTGGATGACCAAAAACGCGGAACTCCCAAACACCGTCTGATGCTCGGTTATAGTACATGCAAGACCTCGGTGCAGCCGGATCGGATGGGAGGTGACCAACATCTTTTTGATCAGGACGCGGCCATAGATAAGTTTGCCATACCTGAGACGGGGATGCCAATGTCATTCGCAGTATCGGAAAGAGAGAAGATGATGCCAGCGATCCACCTGATGGATGTCGGAGCAAAACAAGCGGACCTTGAGAGTTTGGAACCGCGATCTCGGGCGATTGAGCGCAGGAAAAGTTGCAGCGAGGGTTATCGATGAGCAGACCGGATGATGCACAGGACTACACACCAGATGAGAGTATCGAGTGGTCTGAGAAGTACAGACCAAAAACACTCGCCAGAATCGCGGGCAACAACAAACCAGTGAGCGACCTCTGCGCATGGGCTAAAGCGTGGAAACATGGAATGCCTGACAAAAAAGCGGCAATCCTGTATGGAAAGCCGGGAATTGGCAAAACAACGGCAGCTTATGCACTTGCGCATGATTTTAACTGGGAGGTGATCGAACTGAACGCGAGCGACCAGCGGACAGCGGCTGCGATCCAGAAGGTTGCTGGATCAGCTTCCAGGACAGCGGCGCTCTGCGGCGGCATCAGGTTGATCGTGCTCGATGAGGCAGATAATATCCATGGCAATGCCGACCGGGGTGGGGCGCAGGCGCTTGGTAAGATCATCAAAGACACATCGCAGCCGATTCTGCTGACGGCAAACGATTTGTACGGGGTTTCGCAGAGCATCAAGAACTTGTGCCTGCCAATCGCCTTTCGTTCGCTGCAGAGCAGGTCGCTAATCCCGGTACTCAATAAGATATGCCAGAACGAGGAGATCTCCTGCGATATCGATGTTCTTCAGAAGATCGCAGAGACTGCACATGGTGATGTCAGGAGCGCAATCAACGATCTGCAGGCAGTGGCGGCAGGGAAAAGCGAATTGCACGTCGAAGATGTGGTCACATCTTCACGAGATCCAAGAGACACGATATTCGATGCATTAAAGAAGATATTCAAGGGAAAGGATATCAAAGAGGCGTTGAATGCAACGTACGCCATAGATGAGACCCCGGATGACCTCATCCAGTGGGTCGATGAGAACCTACCTGCCCAGTATCGCGGCGCCGACATGACACGCGGCTTTGCCATGCTTTCACGTGCCGATCTCTTTCTCGGCAGGGTCCGGCTCCGCCAGAACTACCGGATGTGGCGGTATGCAGGCGCGATCATGTCATCCGGTGTTGCGGTCGCAAAATCCCGCGAATACCCAGGAGCGCGGTTCATGCCGCCATCGCAGTGGCGCAGGCTCAAGAGCACCCGGACGAGCCGCCAGATAAGGGACGCGGTATCCGAAAAGATCGGTCTGGCATGCCACGTCTCCCAGAAATACGCACGGTTAAACGTCCTTCCGTTCATCAGGATCTTGTTTTCCAATAGCGATTATGCGGTGCCCCTTGCAGCACGGATGGATCTCGACCTCGATGAGATTGCATACATAACCGGCAGCAAGAAAAGCACAAAGAAGGTGAAGACGATCCACCAGGAAGCGCGGGAGATGATCGATGGCGAGACGTCAGAGCACATCGAGACGTTCGGCAGACTCGGCGCTTACGAAGAGGGAGCCGGAGAGGTGGCTGGAGCGGTGCGGGCGGAAGTTCGTGTGCAACCCCAAAAGCCTCGTAAGGAGCCAAAAAAAGAGGAAAAAGAGGAAAAAGAGGAAAAAGAAGAGAAGAAGCCACAGACCTCGCTCTTCGATTTCTGATCTCGAAAAAAATGTAAGAAGGTCAGAGCATCCTCACAACCCATTGACCGGGATGGTGAACGAGAAGGTGCTGCCCTTCCCTTCCTTACTTTCTGCCCAGATTCTCCCGCCATGCATCTCGATGATCTCCTTTGCCATCGGGAGTCCGAGACCGGTTCCGCTCGACGCGGTATCCACCTTATAGAACCGATCAAATATCTTATCAATCGCACTCTCGGGAATCCCTATGCCAGTGTCCGAGACCGATGTCAGCAACTCGCCGTCCCGGACCTGCGCGGCTACCGAGATGCGCCCTTCTGACGTGAATTTTATTGCATTGATGAGGATGTTTGCAAATGCACTGGTCAGTCTATCGCGATCGCCGGTGATCACCGGAATATCTCCCGGTACATCCATGGTAAGCGTGGATCCTTTGAGTTCGACCGTCTGTTGCATCCGGTCAGTCACATCGTGTATGATTCCGCCAAACGAGATCTCCTCTTTGTTAAGCGTAATATCCCCGGTCTCGATATTTGCGAGTTCGATGATATCGATGATCATCCGTGTGATGCGGTTTATCTCCTGCTTTAAGGCATACAGGCTATCCTTCTGCTGTTTCGTTATCTTGCCGAGATGTTGATCCAGAAGTAGTTCCACATGCCCATCGATCGATGTCAGCGGGATGCGCAGCTCCTCAACGGTTCTTGCAAAGAACTCATTTCTCCCCCTTTCTGCCTCCTTTAGTTCGCTGTTCTCGGATATCAGTCTGGCTTCTTCGTCGGGAGCACGCCGCTCCACGTTAAGTCCCGCATAACTGACCAGAATCAGCGTAACCAGCCATATCCCGAGATGCACCATCGTATCCTGTGTAGCGAGGGTACTTGCAACCGCAATGGCTATCGTCCCAATGAGTGTGAATATTAGTCCTGTACGTGTGATGTTGTGCATTGATTACCACCTTAGCATACTTGTTAGATATACTGGTTCAAGTCCAGTTATACCTATCGGACTCGGGCGGTGCGGCTGCAAGCGACTGAGGGGTTGGCTTCTATAATCACTCGCCGATCCGGCTCACCATCTTAACAGCAGCCTCGACCGCACGTTTCGCATAATCCACACGCTGATGCGCCTCCATGCGGGTCATCTTTGGACCTGATATGCCAAGTGTGACCGGCTTACCGGATTCGAGCGAGAGGTCCATGATCTTCCTTGCTGCATGTTGCACCACGATCTCATCGTGCCCGGTTGCACCTTCGATCACACAACCGATCGTCACCACCGCATCGATCCCCTCGTCAGATACGAGCTTCTTGATCGCAAGCGGCATGTCATACACTCCAGGAACCATGATCGTCCGGGCGACATCCGCACCGAGAAACGTTGCATGTTCTCGTCCGAGGAGTTCCATCTGGTATGTCAGGTCACGATTGAACTCAGATACTACAAATCCCAATCGAATAGCCATATATGTCAATCTCCATCTAAAGGTTTAAAAACAAGAAATGGAATTCGAGACGGTATATTTTGAGGGGATGGATGGCTGAGTGAATTCAAACAACCTGTAACCGATTTCCCGAATTCCATGATTATGGTTCTGGACCCGAATGGTAGATAAATGTTGGGGTTCGCGACAGTATCCCCGAACCGAAACTGCGTAATGAAACTTGAGTAAACTCGTTACACCATTCCGAAATTTTTATCACGTATGACAAACCACCATATAATGATGGACGATCTCGATTGCTCGATTCTCTGTCACCTCTGCAAGAACAGCAGGGCAAGTACTACAGAGATCGCGCAGAAACTGGGGGTTGCACCTTCGACGGTGCATAATCGAATCAATCGACTGAAAGAGTCAGGAATCATCGAGCGGTTCACAGTAATCCTCGATCCGGCAGCGGTCGGGCAGAACGTCACAGCATACATCGGGATCAATATCGAATCCGCGAAGAGGATCGCGGTCATCAACCAGTTGCAGAAGATCGATGATGTTGTCGAGGTATACGAACTGCTTGAGCCGTACGACCTGTTCATCAAGGTGCGCACCCAGGATATCAGTTCGCTGAAGGAGCATGTGCTACATGCGATCAACGATCTCAACGGGGTTCTGGATTCGAGCACCATCCTGACAACGAAACGACATAAGGAGACATCTTCAGCCATCATAAAGGGGGGTTAACATGATCACAACAATCGAGGCAATACTGGCAGCAACCGTGTATCTGCTCGGGGGCGCGTTTATACTGTTCATATATGAGGCTTACACCCATACGCACCAGAAAAACATTCTGATACTTGCGATTGGGATGTTCGTCTTCATATTCGGTAGCAATTTCGACATATTTGCCGGATTGGTACTATCTGACTATATCGAGGAACCGATGGCACGCACAATCGCATTACTGATCGAAATACCGGGCATTCTGGTTATGCTGTACTCGGCTATCAGGTCCTGACTATCATGGGCGGCGATTATCACAAACCGGATCGGTACTCGGCGTTTGCCAGAAACTGGAAACTGATCGGGATAACATCCAGGAAAAAATGGCAGAAGAGCAGTATTCAGGATAAGGTACTCTGGCGCGTACTCGAAAGGATCAGTAAGTCGGAGCAAGGGGGCGCAATCATCCGCAATGCCTGCTATGAAGCCGGACTGCTGGATGGGGAGATGCTGCAGAGCGAGCTTGGTGGTGCGACTGCGACGCCACTGGCAACGATCGAACTGATGTGCCTGCTCTCTGGCAAACATGCTGAACTGCGCAACATGAATGGAGAACCTGTGCTGAGACTCATAGACTGCCCGTACTCAGATGTGCTTGCAGGTCTGTGCTCGCCTGATACCATCTGCGAGTGCCATCTTGCAGGCACGGTACATGCAATCGATCGCAAATCTGCGATCAACCGGCGAAAGAAGATGTGCGCAAGCGATCCGTACTGCGAGTTTGTGGTTGAGTGAACCTTCGGTTCCGCACCCTAGTTTATCGAAGCTGTGAGAGGCAATATTGAGGGATCACACAATCGAGAAACTGTACGTCTTCTTGCCTTTCCCTGCCAGCCTGAAGAGCCCCTTATCTGCCACCCCGAACATGATCGCATCCTCCTTGACATGGTGGTCACTGAATGACAGAATCCCGTCCGGCGTAAGTACGCGATGCAATTCCTCAAGCACACTGTCAGGATCGCTTAACTTGTGAAACACATCGTAGAGCAGAGCCACATCAATGCTGCCGTCAGGTAGTCCGGTCGCACAGTCGGACTGGATCGTCTCGACATTTGGAAGATGGTTTCGCGATGCGATCCTCCGGACACGCTCAATTGCGAGCGGGTGGATGTCGAGCGCGTAGATCTTCCCTGATTCCCCGACCAGTCCTGCGGCAGCGGTTATGTAGCTCCCTGATCCGCAGCCGTAATCGAGCACACTAAGCCCGGGTTTTATCCCGACTTCTTTCAGGATGCTCATGCGGGGCGCGAAGAAGTCCCGTATCTCGAATGTGATAGCCATGAGCTTGAAATGAAGTCCTGGTTCTGGTTTATCCATGGTTGTTTCCTCCTGTAACGCTTTGTGAACAGAAATATCCGCTGCTATCAGATCGTTGTGGAGCGGTTCTGTAAGTATCCAGGTTACCTCATTTCATGCAGCTTCTGCATAGCACGGCGATGGAATCGTCGGATATGCCCGGTAAACGTGCCTGAATACTTCAGCGGTTATTGTGTTCACATCATCAGTAGTGTAACTCTCCACTGGCAACCCCGTTTTGTCGCTATAGAGGAAATTACTAATGATCACCCGCACAGCGTCGCGTGTCGCCTCCTTGTCACGCCAGTGATCGACCCGGAGTTTCTTTGCCTTTAACTTTTGCAGCAGACCAACAGCAACAGCTTTGATCCGCTTGATGTCGGGTGCGCTGAGATTCTGCTTTTTCAGCAGATCGAAAATTGCCAGTGACTCCTCGTCCAGTCCTTCGCGTACGGCCCGGCTGTCTTCCTCATCCAGCTCCTGAACCAGTTTGAGCAGGGCAACGAAAGTCTGCTCGATGGTTGCCTGATCTTTTTCGCGGTTGTATTCTGTAACAATCTCTTCGTAGTGCTGCTGGAAGTTGGTTCGTAGTGGGTTCTGTTTCAACAGCCGCTGCAACCGTTGCTCGACGACGTGTCTTAAGTTCTGGACCGTGGTATGCTTCATCGGGCTGTGTTCAAACTCCCGCTTCAGTCGGTCGAAGTCTATCTTGCTGATGTCATAAGGGTCGTGTTTTTCGGTCACTCCGTCGGCGGTTGTCTCGATCGCCTCGTCTACCACCTGGTGCAACTGTCGAATGATGTCTGTGATGTCGGCTTGCTCACGGTCCTGCTGCAAGCTCTTGTAAACGATGTTGATAGCGTCCCGATCATCCCGGTACGCGTTGACGCCCCGGACATTGATGCACGCCTTGAACTTCTTAAACACCTCGCGGCACATCACCTCGAATCGCTTACGAGTTTCGTCATTTTTGTTGGCTGCCTCCTTGCACGCCCTGATGGCGGCCACGATGGCAGCGTTGCGCTCGAATCCGGTCTTGCGGATAATGTCGTCCAGTGATGCATTCCGCTCATCCAGAAACGCCCGCACGAACGCAATGGTCTCGGCGAGGTCTGCAAGCAACTCCTCCTCCGGCTTTGCCGGATCGATCTCACCACCCTGACCGCCTGCCTCTGTACCTGCGAAGGTCGCAAGAGCCTTACGCAGGTGTTTGAGAATGCCGCAGTAATCGACGATCAGACCGTTGTTCTTGCCCTCGTGTACGCGGTTGGCACGGGCGATCGCTTGCATCAGTGTGTGCGCCTTGAGCGGCTTGTCGAGGTAGATGGTGGACAGGCACGGCACGTCGAAGCCGGTCAGCCACATGGCGCAGACGATGGCGATGCGGAAAGGATGCTCTTCCCCCTTGAATGCCTCGTCCAGATCCATCCGCTGCATGTTCCGGAACTGGGGCTTGCTGCGCATCGACTCGGGCAGGTCGATGCCTTCCTTGATCAGCCGGCGGTGCGGGGTGATGTCGATGTCCCACTTGCGGAACCTGTCCACCTCGCCCTGCTCCTCGCTGATCACCACCGCAACACGGGTCTCCCGCATCCAGTCGATCTGCCGCTTCAAGATCTCCTTCTGCTCTAGCCGCTGCTGGACGTCGATGTCGTCGGTCTCCAGCTCCTCCAGCTCGGCGATGCGCTCGTCCCAGTACTTCACGATCAGATCGTGCATCCGCACGCAGGTCACCTTGTCGATACAGACCAGCATCGCCTTGCCGGTTTCCCACGCCGTCGAGTAGTGCTGCACAAAGTCCCGCGCCACCTGGTCGAGCCGCTTATTGGCGGTAATTGTGTGGTAGTCGCGCCTAAGCTCCCGCTCCAGCCGCTGCTGGACATCGATGTCGTCGGTCTCCAGTTCCGCAAGTTTCGCAGCGATACGCTCATTGAGATCACCGATAGCCACGCCCAGATTGTCGCCGCGGGCGTCATAGTAGAGCGGCACAGTGGCGTTGTCCTCCACAGCCCGCTGGAAATCATAAGTGGAAACATAGTCTCCGAAGACGTCCCGCGTGGGTTCGACTTCGTCTTTGAATAATGGAGTGCCAGTAAAACCGATGAAACTCGCGTTAGGCAGTGCGTTACGCATGTTGAGTGCCAGCGTGCCGTATTGGGTGCGGTGCGCCTCGTCGGTGATGACGATGATGTCGTCACGCTGAGTGTAGCCCTCATCGGGGTCCACGTCCTGGTTAAACTTCTGGATCAGCGAGAAGATGTGTGATTTGTGCTCAGCCAGCAGGTGGCTCAGGTGCTTGCCATCAGAGGCGCGGCACGGGTCTCGGTCATGATCCACCACGCCGCAGCCCGCGAAGGTCTTGTATATCTGCGTGTCCAGGTCGTCGCGGTCGGTCAGCACAAGGAAGGTGAAGTTGCTGCCGAGCGTGCGGTGTACCTTGCGGGTGAACATCACCATCGAGTAACTCTTGCCCGCCCCCTGGGTGTGCCAGAATACGCCCAGCTTGCCCTGCCGCTCCTTGCGCTCAAGCACCGATCGGATGGCGAGGTTGACGCCGAGGAACTGATGGTTGCGGGCAAGGATCTTCTTTGTCTCGCCAGAGGACTCGTCGAAGAGGATAAAGTTCTCCACCATGTCCATGAAGTTTCGCTTGTCGCAGACGCCCTTAAGCAGCGTCTCCATGTCCACCACGCCCGGCTCCTGTTCAGCCAGGCGCTTCCAGTCGTGGAAGTGCTCCCACTTGCTGGTGATCGAACCGATCTTCGCCTGCTCGCCGTTGCCGAACATCACGATGGCGTTGTGGTGGAAGAGGTGCGGGATTGTGTCCCGGTAGTCAGAGTAGTTCTTCTCAAAGGCGGTCTTGAGGTTTTTGTGGATGTTCTTGCACTCGATGAACAGGAGCGGGATGCCGTTAACAAACCCCACGATGTCTGCCCGTTTGCGGTAGAGGTCGCCCCGCACCCACAGCTCGCGCACGCAGAGGAAGTGGTTGTTGGCAGGCTCTGCGTAGTCGAACACCCGCAGCCGCTCTCGCACCCGCTTGCCCTTGTCGCTCTTGAAGGTGACCTGCACGCCGTCGCGGACCAGGTCGTGCTTCTCGCGGTTGGTGGCGGCGATGGTCTGCGAGGTGACGGTGGCTGTGATCTGGCGCACTGCGTCGTCGTAGGCCTCATCGGGCAGGTCCGGGTTCAGTTCGACGAGTTTCTCGCGCAGGGTGCGTGTCAGCACCACTTCGCGGTCGGATGCACGGCCAAGCAGGCTGTCGGGTCCGAAGTCCTCGTTGTTGTAGGCGTAGACCGACTCCCAGCCGAGCTGCTGCTCCAGGTAGTCGGCTGTGGTCTGCTGAACGAGGGTGTCTTCGGTGTAGGGGTATGGGTTCATTCTTGTGCTACCTCAACTTCTGCGAGCAGCGCTCTACCTTTTTCTGTGATCCGATATTTCTGCTTGCTGCTGGTGGGCTTGTCTGGAATGGTCATTTCGATCCAGCCAGACTTGAGAAGAGGTTTCAGGTAGTTGTTCAGGAAAGTCTCACGATGTTTCAACCCCAATAACTCCTGAATCTTGCGCCCCGTTCTTGGTTCTTCACAGTGGATCAACACTTGTCCGGCGACTTGTCC
>QBUV01000140.1 GCA_013572355.1 Candidatus Methanogaster sp. | reverse complement strand
GAATTGCGGCAATTGTGATACTTGCCTGCATCCAAAAGAGACGACCGATGGAACAGTTATCGCTCAAAAGATCGTATCGTGTGTCTCCCAGATAGGCGAAAGATTCGGAGTGAATTACATAGCCGATGTTTTGTGCGGTTCGAGAATTCAAAAGATAGTCCGCAATCGACACGATACTGTAGCCGCTCATGGTGCTGGGAAGGAATACTCAAAAAAGCAGTGGCATGCTTTTACAAGGGAACTCGTTCAACTTGGTTGCCTGAAGTCGGAAGGTGACCGATACCCGATCATAAAACTGACTCAGGACGGTTGTGATATTTTAGCCGGAACGAAGGAGGTTTTGTTGACAAAACCGGAAGAAGAAGTTAAGATAATACAAAAAGATGTTGATGGGAGTTTCGATCATGATTTATTTGAAATTTTGAGGAGTTTGAGAAAGAAACTTGCCGATGATGCCGGGATGCCGCCGTACGTTATCTTCCATGACTCAAGTTTGATGGAGATGGCGACATATTTCCCGCGAAGTCGATCAGACTTTCGGACGATCATCGGCGTTGGTGAAAGCAAGTTGGAGAAATACGGGGAACTGTTTTTAGAAGAGATTGCTGGTTATTGCAAAGAGCATAACATCAAACCAGCTTAGACTTATCTTCAAATATCTCTGGCTCTCGTTTTATTCCGGATCAAAATTATTCGGCGGCAACGAAAGACAGGTGCGAAACAGCTTTTTTGCGCATCTTCCGAACTACTGTTAAGTCTCACACCCTTCCCGCGTACTCCACAGCGCCCCTGCACATCAGGTAGATGCCCGCGTATCCAGGAACGGTGTTCACACCCTCCTCGATCTCGAAGTGATTTCCGCGGAGATCGCAGGATGCCGGACTTTCCGCTGCAACCGAGATCTCCGCATCAGAGAAGACGACAGCATCGTTTAATGGATCGAACAGCTCGATAGTCTGTAGCGTCAGAGGAACGACCCTCATGCTCGAACCGCCGTGCAGGGACGTGGGAAGCCGAATTAACCGCTTTATGTCGCCCGTGACCGGTTCATCAACGCTTGCGCCGATCTCCTGCACCGCCTGCAATCTCAACTCATTCCAGAACGATTCCGGGATATCCTTGAGAAAACTGGTGTCGCCATTCCTGATCAGTTCGATATTCGTATCATTCCCTGCATTGATCAGTGCCTTTGCTCTTACCTTTCCAATGCCATCGAACTTCCGTAGTATCTTCATAGCATCATCCCGGTCATGTAAACCCTGTAGATACCCAACAATCCAGCGATTGAATTTTGCCCCCCATCCGCCGCTTTCATTTCCGGGAATGGGCGTCATCGTAAGTCCACTTCCGCTCACATAATCCACGATCTCCCGCCGTTCAGCGCTTCCAAGCGTGCGCACCCTCTGATCGCGCACATGGATATGGTACCCGCGCCCTCCAGAGAAGACAACATCGATCAAATCCTCTGAGAACCCGAAGTCGTCGGTCAGAAAACCGAGAAGCTTCAATGTCTCGTTCTTGACATTTGCAAGCATCGCAGGATATGACTCCGGCGCATCCGGGAGGTGGTCGGCATCCAGATCGAAGATCAGGTCGGCTCCAAGCCATTTTTTGTCTGCCATCGTGCCAGCCCCGGGGTGCTCGTAATACGCGACCGATGAGAATGCATGCGCTGGAGCCATGCTCCGCAGGTATTCAAGCGCTTCCGGTCGTGAGAAGAACGATTTGTGCCGGTACATCACGATCTTCGGGAGCGTATCAAAGAGGATGAAGCCCCATTCCCGGCTCTCGAATCCGGGCGGTAGCTGGATCGGGTACTCGAGGTAATATTCCTTGAATTTCTCTCGCAGGAAGTTTTTTGTGCGTTCGTTCATCATTTGTCAGGCGGGGCACCCAGTTCTATCATCTTAAGTCCTTCCTGCCTCAATTTACCCGTCATACGCTCATCCCGAATTCTGAAGCGCCATCCTCCCCGCAAGCACACACCCACCGCCGCGGTTTCCGCCGATCGGGTTCTTTGGCACGCCAAGCGAGTTCATGCACCGCGCCATCACAGCAGCGCCTCTGGCAAGACCATCGTCCACGAAGACGACCTGACTCTCGGGATCGTCGAAGAAGTTCATCTTCATGATCCGGTCAAGTATCAGTGCTGGCTTGTTTCCTGTGATGCCGGCTCTCCCTGTGATCCCGATAGCCGTTTCCTTTGTTACTGCCCCGGCGTCGATCGCTGTCTGCACCAGCCGCTCTACAGAGATCGCAGCGATCGGATCCATCACGGCTGCGATCATATTGATTCCATCGCTCTCATATATCCTCTTCCCGATCTGGAAAAGCGCGGGCAGGTCGCTTCCGTCCTTGCCGACGTCGCACCCGATCAAGACGACACCGATCGTCTTTGCAGCTTCTGCATTCACCGGGACGCTGCCGTATCGATCCCTGCCCTCAGGGACGACCTCGATCGAGATATGTTCGTGTATCTCTTCCGCGTACTTCTCTGCCTGCTTTGCCTTCTTGCCGCTTGCTGATGTCTTCTCCTTGAAGATGTCGAGAGCCGTCCCGGTCTTTGGGTCCACCAGTCCGGTTCCCTGCACGATCGCATCCGGTATTGCACCGGCAAGCCCGCAGAAGTTCCCGATCGTCTTTGCGTACGGGGTCTCGCTGTTCGTGATCCTGCCATCGAGCGTCGTTCCGAAATCGAGTGAGAGGCAGGGGTTCCTGAAGTCAACGTCCGCCCATTTTGCGCCTTCCTTGATGCCTGCCGTCGCAAGCTCGCCCTCCATCTCGTTTGCGACGATCTCGACCCCGGTTGATCCGGTCGGCGGCAGCACGCCTGCGACAGCGCCAAGGAATGCAACCTTCTCGATCAAGCTGTGTTTCTTGAACTGATCCGGAACCGTATCGATCCCCATCGCCGGAGTCATGTGCTTTGGCGACACTCCCGCTTTCAAGCAGCCATCAGCGAGCGCAAGGACGAAATTTCCAACCTCCTCTGGCGATGCGAATCCAGCGACGACACCAGTCGACCGCACCACGAAATGAAGGTTCGTATCGATATCGAGGTTCGCCTTATTGAGGCAGTCTATGATCGTCCCGGAAACCAGTTCGGATACCGACTCGCGGGTAAACGGAACTCCGGTAAGCGTCTTTCCGAAGACCTCCTCCCCGGCCTTTGGCGGGCGCACGTCCCGCGTCATCCGCACGGTCTTGTTCACAGCTTGCGCCATTCCGGTACTCATGTTGGTTGCTGTCAGGATGCACTTGGTCGTGGTATTCCCGACCTCGACTGATGCTGCGATGTAATAATCCTCAATCTCTTTTTTGTAAATCGACATCGGGTCCGGTTTGATGCGTACCACGTCTATCGGCTCACTCTTAGCGATCCTTGGTTTTGGACCGAACATCTTCTTGATAAGACCCATAAACGCTATTTTCTGCGACAAGTTATTAAAGTTAGAGTCAAGTGGTGGTGAGGGGTACACGAAAATCGAGGGTGCCGTTTTCAACGTCTGATCTCTGCATTATACCAAATCCGGACGCAGATGTTAGTTTAAAGGTTAAGACAGTACCGTTTTTTCGTGGCTTTTCAAAAATCGAATAGCGGCTGCTGCACAGTGTTTTTCTTGACCTGTTTCTTCTTGCGCACCCGGGCATTGCTCGCAACGCCGATCCCGAAGTCGTGCAGCCCTTTCTGTCGTGAGTCGTAGTTCAGTCTCTCGTGCCCCACACCGAACTCGCGGAGTATCCGCTCGACAGGGGGAAGTATCTGCTTTTTTATATAGTAATTAACATCAAGCGCGATGTTGTGCTCTTTCACATACTCCGGATCCTCCGCACTATCCACAAAAAGCCCCTTTCCCGCGATGATCACGAATGGCACACGGTCGCCGATCGCCGGAACAATCCCGCCGCGGCTACGTATCTTCTCTACAACCGTGATATGCGGCTGCTTACTTTTGTAACTCTCCTTTTTCTTGGTGTATCTTCTGGTAAGGATCAGATCTTCCACAAGATCCCAATCCTTGCCCACATCGAGATTCCTGACCCGATCCACGACACCACGAACATGATCTATCGCATCATCTACTCTTCCTTCCTTCAAAACAAGTTCAAGGACTCTGTTGAGGGTCTTCGATGTCAGACCGCACCAGTCACGCCTGACAGTCTCCATCCCTTTGACCTTGATCGAATCCTTCCATTCATCGCCGGTTTTTTCAAAAACCCATAGCGCATACCTCTTCTTTGCTACGAATATCGCCCTGCGAACAACCGATTCAAATTCAAGTTCCATCGGATCTGGTAATTCATGGGAAACCATGCCCGCAACCGTTTTTCCGATCGATTCCGCATCATCGAGCGATACCTCGCCGTTATCGCCCTCGTTCTCCGGTCTGATCTGGACAAAGACGCTGTCCGTGTCCCCGTATACCACTGATAGCGAAAATTCCTTCCCACCAGGGAGGCGCATCGTTCCGATCGACTCATCGATCAGTTCTTTCGTGTCGAGGATGTTCTTGCGCCCGAAACTGGTCACCGCGTTTGCAAGAACGAGACTGTATAAACGGGCTCTCGCATATCCGGAATATCCATAAAAGCTGTTTAACAGAATCTTAAGCGCATTCTGGGTCGCATCCAGCACCCTGTGTTCCTCTTCGCCCGCGGATCGCATCTTCTTCTTCGTCTCGGTCCGCCGGTCAAGCAGGTTTTCGAGAATGCTCGGAACGATGCCTTTGTAGACCTTGGCAGGGACGAATTCGCCCCCGGATGGCGACCGGATAAGATCGAAATCCTGAACCGATCCGGGTTCGGACCCGAGCGATCCGGTGCGCCCTTCTCCGGTTACGACGGTGCTGTAGCAGAGATTGTGCGCCATCATGATCGTCGGGTACAGTGATTTGTAGTCAAGGACCACGACGTCCTTCAGAAGCCCGCGCACCGGTTCGAGCACTGCGCCGCCTTTCAATTCCTCTGAATCGCTGTACCGTTTGCCCATGAGATCCTGTTCAGGTCTCGGCGGGATCACGCGATCCCTCTTCTTAAATTCACGAAACATCAGGTTCTCGACCATCGAACTCTGCCCGCCGTCCAGCACATCCTGCATCAGCGCCCCGCTCACCTGCGAAAGCGCAACGTACTTGTCAAGCAGTTTCAGATCAAGGAGCAGGCGAAGCGCAAGAACCGAATCGCGGCGTGCGTATTCGATGAACTCGGCAAGTTTTTCGCCATCATCGTTCCAGTACTCGCCCATCTGCTGGAGCGAAACATCGAACTTCTCGATGTCAAGCAGCGTCCTTGCCACGTTCTTCAGCGTGTACTGCTTGATGCTGTATGCCCTGCGGACAAGCGGCAGGACATCGGCAACGATCCTGCCTGTCACTGATACGTGCGTAACAATTCCAATCTTCCGGCAGAAGACCGCTCTGTTATCCCTGCCGATCTCGGCACGTAATCTCTTTCCTTGTGCCAGAAGTACCTCGACTCGTTTCGTGATGTATGGAAAGTCGAACTCGTTTGAGTTGTACCCGAGAATCACATCGGGATCGTAGTCACGCACAACCTCAAAAAACCGATTCAGAAGGTCCGCCTCATCTGTAAAATGCTCAGTACCACTGCAATCCAAATTCGCCTCTTTCCCAACGAGAACGAGCGTCTCCAGTCCCCCCTGATGCGCAGGCTCGAACGCAAGCGAGATCATGATGATCGGCGAGCGGTCAGCAGTTGGGATGCCCCCATCGACGAGACACTCGATATCGAATGCGAGGTACCGCATCGGCGCATTCCGGGTAATCTCGGCGGACGTAACCTGTGATACGACGGTCACCTCGCTATCTACTTTGTCGAGGTACGCGGGCTCTGCCGATCCGGCTTCGTCCACTGTCTGCACCCATCCCATGCCAAAGATGCCGGCATCGATCATGAACCGGTTTTTAAACATGATATCGGTCTCGTACACCCGGTCTGCGTACTCCTGTACCTCGTCCCGGATCGTCCGTACATCCTTTGGCATGCCAACGACCACCTTTAGCATCTTCTCAGGATGCTCCTGATATCCGACTGGCTCGTATCTCGAAACGGGTTCAGTTCTCTTGATTTCAGGAATCCCCATAAGCGAGTCCTTGATAGAAGCGGGCTGGACATAGAAATAGGGCTCAAAATCAGGTACGAAACAGCAGACGCTTCGTCCATCCCGGTCGCGTCCGAAGAGCCTCACAACCGGCTTTCCGTTATCGATAATGTAATCGGAATCGAGGATCTGAAACTCCATCCTGCGTCTCTTGCTGGTGCATGATACTTATGGTTTGCCAACGTTTCGAACCGCAGCTTGCAGGATCGTGAGGGCATCGAAGCGCGGTAGTCGCTGATCGATCCAGAGGTTAATTTAAGGAAATGTAAGTATTATGGCCAAGCAGCGTATCCACCATAATCATGTTTAAGAAGATCATCCGGAGATACGGGATCAGCGCCAATATCATCCTGCTCGGAATCGTCAGTTTCCTAACCGACACCAGTAGCGAGATGATTCGACCGCTGCTGCCGCTCTTCATCATGCATCTCGGTGGCACATATCAAGCGATCGGGCTCATCGGCGGCATAGGTGACAGCGCTGCAAGCATCCTCAAGGTGATCTCCGGCTATCTCTCTGACAAAACCGGAAAGAGGAAGGTCTTCGTCTTCGCAGGGTATCTGACATCATCGATCGCGAAGACTCTGTATGCTTTTGCGACAACATGGCAACACCTCCTTCTGCTAAAGACCGGAGAGCGCACAGGGAAGGGAATTCGCGCCGCGCCAAGGGACGCGATCATCGCAAATTCAACACATCACGATAAGAGGGGTTTGGCATTCGGGGTTCACCGTGCCATGGACTCAGGAGGCGCGATCGCAGGTTCGATGCTCGCCATTCTCATACTCTCCTACTTCTGGTTCTTCGAACTGGAATTCGGGATCATGTACCAGTATGTCTTCATCATCGCAGGAATCATCGCATTCTTTGCGCTGGTGCCGCTTCATGGAGTGCGGGAGGATGATGTTGCGCATAACAGCCAGTCCATACGTGCAAGTTTCAGCGCACTCCCGAAATCGTTTCGCGTATACGTCGCCATCGCAACGATCTTTGCGCTTGGAAACTTCACCTACATGTTCTTTATCCTGCGTGCGGCAGAGTTTCTGCTCGCCGAAAACGGGATGTCGGTTGTGGATATCGGCAGAATCGCCGAGATCGATCCGAAGTTTGTGATGATGGTGTTAATCGTGATCAGCGCACTCTATATGCTGTTTAATATCACGTACACGGTGTTCTCAATCCCGAGCGGGAAACTGTCGGATAGAATTGGGAGAAGAAACGTCCTGATCATCGGATATTCGCTATTTGGGGTTACGTGCATCGGGTTTGCGCTGCTGCAATCGATGGCAGCATTCGTCATCCTATTCGCGCTCTACGGGGGGTTCAAGGCGCTTGTTGATGGTACGCAGCGCGCTTACGCCTCCGACTTTGTTGAGCCGGAACTCCGCGGGACTGCGCTTGGAGTCTTCCATACCATGACCGGGATTGCGGCGCTTCCCGCAAGCATCATCGCGGGCATACTCGGGGGCTACGCTCCGAGCGCGGCGTTCCTTTATGGGGCGGCGATCGGGTTTCTGGCGGCTGGGCTGTTTGTGATTGCAGGGAGGAGAGGGGTTTGAACAAACGATATAAAGATGTTTGCAAGAATCCGCCCCAAGTAATTTGATCTATATAGAAGTTAGAAATCCCATCTACCTGCCGGTTTTAATCTTCTTGTTGTCAGGGTATATTCAATATAGAATCAGGAGCATGTTAGTATATGGAAATACCGTTACTCGATGACATCGTCGTTATATTCGGACTGTCCATCGCTGTACTCTTCATATTCCATCGGATCCGGGTACCCGCGATCGTGGGATTTCTCTTAACCGGGATACTGGCGGGACCCCACGGACTGGGGCTTATAAAAGATCCCCATCAAGTCGAAATTTTAGCTGAGATAGGCGTCGTACTTCTGCTCTTTGCGATCGGACTCGAGTTCTCATTAAAAAGCATGTCACAGATTAAGAGATCGATCCTGCTTGGCGGCTCGCTTCAGGTATTGCTAACCACCGTGGCTGTTTTTTTCATAGCCATGCAGATTGGTCTCACATCTGGCGAATCGATCTTCATGGGATTTCTTATAGCGCTCAGCAGCACGGCAATCGTTCTCAAACTCATTCAGGAACGGGCTGAAATCGACAGCCCCCACGGGCAGGCGACTCTCGCCATCCTGCTCTTCCAGGATGTTATCATCGTTCCGATGATGCTGTTTACGCCCTTGCTTGCTGGTGCAACAGGGAATTTAGGCGAGTCTCTCCTCGTTCTTGTGGCAAAAGGAATAGGAATCATCCTGCTGGTGGCGGTTGGTGCCAGATGGATCGTGCCGCAGGCGTTGTACCAGATCACAAGGACGCGGAGCCGGGAAATGTTCCTGCTGAGCGTTTTTATGATCTGTCTCGCAGTTGTGTGGCTAACCTCCAGTATGGGACTCTCCCTCGCACTGGGTGCATTTCTGGCAGGCTTGGTCATCTCCCAATCAGAATACAGCCATCATGCGCTCGGTAATGTTTTGCCCTTCCGCGATGTCTTTATGAGCTTCTTTTTCGTCTCGATCGGGATGCTATTAGATGTTGGGTTTCTTTTCCAGCAGCCTGGACTCATTTTGCTGGTTGCCCTCTGCTTTTTGGCACTAAAAGCCGGAATCGCTTGCTTTGTGGCTTTTTTACTCGGATTTCCACTCCGCACTGCGATTTTAGTGGGGCTCGCACTCTGTCAGGTCGGTGAGTTTTCTTTCATCCTTTCAAGGACCGGCGTTGAACATGGTTTGCTTGCCGGGCCTGCATACCAGTTTTTCCTGACCGTCTCTGTCCTGACCATGGCAGTGACACCGTTTATCATAGCACTGGCGCCTCGCGTAGCGGACGCCGCACTGCGGTTGCCACTGCCCGGAATATTAAGATCAGGCTGGCATCCTGTGCATGGGGTGGACCGTGCTCGTAAACAAGATCACTTGATCATCATTGGATTTGGGGTAAACGGCAGGAATGTGGCTCGAGCCGCCAGGATATCGGGCATCCCATACACGATCCTTGAAATGGACCCGGAGATGGTGAGGACTGAACAAGCAAAGGGTGGACCGATTTATTACGGCGATGCGACCCATGAGGCGGTATTCCAACATGCAGACATCAAGGACGCAAGAATTGTGGTGATAGCCATCTCCGACCCCGCTGCAACCCGTAGAATCACCGAAATCGCCCGGAGACTTAACCCAAAGATCCATATCATTGTAAGAACGCACTATCTCCAGGAAATGAAGCCCCTGTATGAATTAGGGGCTGACGACGTTATTCCGGAAGAGTTTGAGACCTCTGTGGAGATATTCACCCGGGTTCTGGTGAAATACCTCATACCCAGGGATGAGATCGAGAGCTTCATAGCTGTTGTGCGGTCAGATGGTTACGAGATGTTTCGAAGCCTTTCAAAAGAGCCAACATCTTTTCCGGGCTTGAAATGTCATCTTCCCGGAGTCGAGATCGTTACACTGCGGGTTTTGAAGCGAGCGCCCGCGGTTGGATGGACGTTGGCTCAGATCGGGCTTCGGAAGAAGTGTGGTGTCACAGTGCTTGCAGTGCGCCGGAACTCGCAGATGCTCTCCAATCCGGACGGGGATCTGCGCTTCTGTGCCGGAGATCTGGTTGTTGTCATCGGACCGCCGGATAAGATTGCCAGGGTCATGGGTTTATTCGATAACCCGGAAGATGGAAGTGATTAGCATAGGAGTTATGAAGGATGATGGATTATGATCGCACACATCACAGGAATCCTCGATAGAGAATCGCCAGATCGAGGATGCCATACTTGAAAAAAAGATCGCCAATATGGCAGTGTTCGGGTATATGGTGGTTGCAGCAACCGACCGGGCGCATAGAGATCGGTTAGTTTTAAGTACCGTGGCTTATATACTGACTAAGAGGTATAGGGCGATGTGGTTGTATGGTGGGCTGTACGTGGCTTACCATGCACAAGCCTTGTATTTTGTCCATCAAGACGTGAGGTGTATCACATGACTGAAGAAGAGGTTAGAATAGAATCTAAAAGGGAGATATACGACAGTCTTCCAAAACTCGTCGTGTATGTGAGTATTGCAATCTTAATTTATCTGTTTGCGATACTGGTATTTATACCGCTTGGAAACGGGATCGATATCGCAGGAGTATCAACGGCGACCGTCATAAGCGCGATTGCCATCATAGCGGTACTGGTACTGTTATGGCGCAGTTCCCGCGAGATTAAGGATCTGTGCGATGCGATCGGTGGCTTGATAGCGGTCAATGTTGGCAGAGAAGGCGCGAGTGATGAGGAGGTTCTACATTACCGGAAAGCTGTGAAGGGCATTGTATATGTATTTGCAGTGGTCATCACATTCCTGTTCATCGGTTCGCTACTTACTGAGATATCGGAAGGAGCCGCTGGAATTCTGCTTATAGCGATATTCCTGTGGGCAGTATGCACACTATATTCATCAGGAATGGCGATATCAGCCGAAATCGAAGCAACAGCAAACGAAGTAGCACAGAAACTGGAGAAGGGTGTTGCAAAAAGGGAGGAAGAAGATTGAAATAAGCCATTCCGGCTTATTTTTATTTTTTAAGGATTTTTATGGAA
>QBUV01000096.1 GCA_013572355.1 Candidatus Methanogaster sp. | reverse complement strand
TACCTGTAATCATAGAAAAAAACTTTGTAATCGGTTGGAAAATAGAAGCCATGATCTGCATGGGCCTGGAGATAAGGACAGAGATCTTTTCTGCCCGGTGGATGGCAATCGTCTTTGGTATGATCTCAGAGAACGTGAGGATCAGAATGGTCATCACTACGATCGCAATAGCCACGCCGTGGGTGGAGCCAAAGATATCTATTGCGATAGATGTTGCTATTGCCGACGCAGCGATATTCACCACATTATTCAAGATGAGCACGGATGTGAGCACGGATTCTGGATCGCGGACCAACTTATCGATCTCCTCTGCCCCTTTCACACCATGTTTCAACAAAATCCTCGCTTTTATCTTGCCTATTGCTATCAGGGCAGTTTCAGAGGCGGAGAAGAGTCCGGACAGGAGTAATAGTACAGATAGGAGTAAAAGTTTTTCAATGAGAAACGCCATCTTTTTTCCTCTTTTGACTATAGTTTGTGGAGTCTCGCATAAAGTACTATCTCATGATTCGGATTCAGCATCCCTGACCTCCCGCTTACGGAGTTCATCCGCAAACCAGACGACACGCTGCGGGAATGCGATCTCGATTCCATTCTCTTCAAGCGCCTTCTTTATCTCCCAGAGCAGCTCCATCTTGAGATTATACCACTCGGTAGCAGGTGCCCAGATCCTTACATGGAGATTAACCGAGTTGTCTCCGAGATTATCGACAAAGACCTGGGGTGATGGATTTTTCAGGGCGAGGGGCTGTTCATCGATCAAGTCTTCGATGATCTTGATAGCCAGATCGGCATCGTCGCTGTACCTTATCCCAACGACATACTCAAACCTCCTTGCGATGTTGGCAACATAATTGGTTATGATGCCGGTAAACACCTTCTCGTTTGGAATTCTCACGTACAGTCCATTATACGTCCTGACTATCGTCGAGACGATGTGGATATCCTCTACAAACCCTGAAATATCATCGACACGCAGCTGATCCCCGATCTTGATCGGTCTCTCAAACATAAGGAAGATCCCGGATATGAGATTGCCAACTATGCTCTGGCTTGCAAAACCGATCACTATGCCGACGACGCCGCCTGCGACGAGCAGACTCGATGGGTGTATTCCAAGCGCAGGGAGCGCCAGAAGTACAGCAATAATAATAATCGTGTAGTACACGACCTTGGTGATGATCTCCAGACGGTCCCGGTCCATCCTGTCCTTAAGCGACCTTTTTATGTTAATTGCCACTACTTTGGCTATCAGGACTGCAATTATGAGGCATACTGCGATCCAGAGGAGATTAAGAGTGGTGAGGTCACCGTAGACAATTGTATCGAGAATCATATACCCTCGTCCATCAGAAACTTCGTTGCGATCACAGGAATCTGTCTTAATCGCGAGGTGTAGAGTTCTAAAGATCTCTTCATCCCCTTCTCGAGAGGAGAATTGACAAAATCGATCTCTGCGACCTTCTTGCTCACAATCCTCATATTCGCCCTCATAGCGACCATATCGTCGCTGTAGTAGATCTTCATCCCGTAAGCGGCAAAGACCGCTTTTGTTATTTCAACCCATCTTGCGGTTGTGTTTGTTATGTTAAGCTCCATGACTCCTTCGTAAACCGGATTCGTATCCGGTATCGTGGAATAAACCTCACTCTTCCAGTACTTGCAGATAACCCCGCTTATAACGTCGCCATACAGGGTAAACTTCTGTTTATTCAGTGTGAGGACGTCAAGGATCTGAAAATCTTTCTTTCCATGTACGAAGACGCCGATCTCCACCGGGAATTTTACAAAGACCGTTCTTCTTGCACTGGGTTCGATAAAAACCGACCTTTCAAACTCGATTAAGAAGTGTGGAGTCAGTTCTTTTGGCTTATTCACTGGTTCAACAGGGTTGATAAGGATTTTGCTGTCGCTTGATAAGAGAATATCCTCTACTTCCTCATCCATGCACGCTCTTTTGTAAAGGAGACCTCCAGCCGTCCTCTCAACCGAGAGGGAGATTCCTTCCCGGTCAATTCTCAAAGGAACGTCATGCAAGCCGAAGATGCCAGATACCCTCATCGCATATAACCACTAACGGAATAGAATATAAGAGTAACCTCCGTATCTTTCTTCTTCTCAGCTCAGATCCTTAGTAAATGGTTGTATTTCGCATCCTTTGCCTCAAAGAAGTCTTTACAGAAAGTACAAGCATCATCCGGACGATAATATTTGCAACTGAATATGTCGATGTACCCCGCAGAGGATGCGTCCACAAAGTGCGCGGATATGAGGGATGTCTCGATCAACTGAACCGCTGAATTCCCGATCATATCCCCCTCTCCAAAACGCACCACTATGCAATCGCCGTATCGTTTCATCTTGATAAAGTCACATAATTCATAGATGAACCGCTTTATGGTGGCTTCATCCTGTATCTTCCCAGGATTGCATCCGTGGATGTCGATGGCAGTGGATATGCCCCATGCATTTTCCATGCTATATGCTTCTTTTATCAGGTCTCTTTCCGTAGACATGCTCTTACCTCTAAATTCACATCTCATTAGATTCTTAACATAAATAACTTTCCCATATCCAACCTTGTGGAAGTTGGGCATAAGTCCATCATTTATAAGTCCATTACTCTAATAAAATCGCATTATTCAGCTATATCTATCCATAGATGAAGTTTCGAGATGTAACAGACATCCTAAAAGGGAAAAGGAGTTTATACGGAATCCCTATTCAAAGATTCGGCTATACCCTGCAAACGGGCTTATCATATAAATCCTGTCCAGACAGATAGAATCCATGCAAACCAGTTGCACGATCCACAGAATCCAGAATAATGTTCCGTGATTGTGAAGATAAGGACGGTAGCGAGCAGTATCAGTACCCTCATCGACCTGACAATCATTAAATGGTTGGGCTCCTAAGTAGATGGGTAAGCCAGGCTGCTATGAGCAGGATTCGTATAAGGGTTTGCAAAGGAAGTGAGACTTTGATGAGCAGTGATCTGATCCACGAACTCAAGAGAAAGGCGGTACACTTAACCTCAATCATAATAGTGCTGGTTTATCTTGCATTCGGGCAGCAGACGATACTGTTGCTGCTAACGGTATACTTGATTGCGATACTCGAGATCGAGTACTTCAGAATCGAGTGGGGGAAGAAGCTGCCCCTTGTTCACAGTCTTTTACGGGAAAAGGAGGCTGACAGACTTGGCGGTCATGTATTCTTTGTGATGGGGTGTATCATTGCGATCTCAGTCTTCCCGGAAGAGATCACTTCGGCCGCAATACTTATGACGACTTTTGGGGATGCATCGGCTGCAATTTTTGGAAAAGCTTTCGGTAGAACATGGATCCCAGGATTAACTAACAGGGCGGTCGAGGGATGTGCCGCTGAGTTCATAGTGGACGTGGTCATTGGAGCGATCTTTCTGTCAAACTGGATTGTGGTTCTTGTCATGGCAGGTACTGCAACCGTCGTCGAGACACTGGCTAACAAGATGGATGATAACCTCTTAATCCCCCTATTTTCAGGGTTTAATGGCAACCTCGTCCTTCTGGCATCGGCGTACTTCAATTTATGATCCGAACAAAGACCTCATTTCAGAGTGTCCAGCCCAAAAACGCCTGCCAGTTCGATACCTTTCTCGCCGATCTCCGATAAACACGATTCAATCGTCGAAATCGGCATATACTTTTCAGACCTTGCACCACTGTCGGATTCGATCTTTATCACGAGTTCGTCCTTTGCTGCCCCGTGTGCGATACATTCGGATGCAATTTTACCGTATTTTGCAAATACGACCTTCAGACCATCAAAGATTATGGACTCTTCGATCACATCCACGCCATCAAACGCCATCGTCTTCAGCATCGAACCCTCGCGTTTCTCGATATCCCGCACACATCTGATAACCTCCTGCATGAGATAGGTGACCTCTGCGCTATCGAGCACAGCCAGGATCGATTCATCCTTTGTCAGATTGGGCGGCTCCGTGTTCCCGTACACTATCGAGTAATGATTGGTAGCGTGCTGCATCTCAATGCGCACCGCCTTTTCACCCTTCCTGTCTTTAAATTCTGCGATTGTATGTTCGCCTGTGTATTCAACACCAACCAAACGGTGGTTCGAGATATCCCGCATCTTCAACACCTCTTCTTTGCGGAATATCCCTGCCCTTTCCGGTATCGGTATGGAGAATACGCCGACCAACTGTTTAACAAGCACTGGCTCCTTAAACTCCAGTTCATAAACAAACGATAACCCACCCACCTCCGCTTCAAATTCGCCACGCAGTGCGCCTCCGCCCTCTGATGTCAGCGAATACCGCTGTCTGGTGTCATACACACCGAATTCGAGAAACGGGGAAAGTATCTTGCGCATCTCTTCTGAGTTGTGATCGATCTTTCCGGTCAGGTCATTAAACGACGCATCGAAATCCGACTCTATCTTTGCCCTCTGCTGATCCGCACAGGTGGTGCATGCCTCTGAGGTCACGTCTTTACAGAGCCTCGTCTCATCCGTGGCGTCATCTGTGATCATCTCGTCAAGTTGCATCCCGACATCGCTCTCGAACGCTTCGAGCCGGGCAACTTTCTGATCTTTGGCACGGCGTTCGCTCTCGATCTCTTTATTAGCCGAGATGATCCCGTTTTCAAGGGGATACACCGCCACGGTCAACTTTAGCAGATCCGTAAGATCGAGAATAAAATCACGCTTCACAGGGAGTTCTACAGAGTCTTGATATAGGTATTTCATGGTAGCACATCTCTTGACAGTTTAGCATCAATTATTGGTCGATGCCATATATCTTTACCCAATCGCCGATACGAATAGTTTATCCGGGCAATCCGCACACCCGCGCCCATCCGGGATTTGATCGATGCGATCCCGAAGCAGTGCCGAGGTTCGTTTGATTGCAGGTAATGCTCAATGACCCTTTCGTGGTCACAAACTAATAATCAACTCTCCCTCGCTCTGGTACTCAATGAACAGTTCCGCAACGACATGCGACTCGATCATCTCGATTCCGGGTATCAGTTCAGCCTCCTCGAGCCCGATGATGTCAGCAGCGAGCTGGCAGCACTTAAACTCCACCCCGAGCTCGATGCACTCCACGATCTTTGCATCGTACGCAGGTGCGCCGCGGTGCTTTCCTGCCTTTGCGAGCACAACCCCCATCGGCCCCCAGAGTATCACTATGACGCCAAGCCCTTTCTTCCGGTAGTATTTTGCAAACCGCAGGGTCTCAAGCGGGCTTGTACTCTCATAGACCATGTTCTTTAAGAGCAGCAGGACCTTTCTGACTTCAGGCATCCCTCTCCTTCACCGCTGCCTGTGCCGCAGCAAGTATCGCTATCGGTATCCGAAATGGCGAGCAACTGACGTAATCAAGTCCTGTGCGGTGGCAGAACTCAACCGACGCTGGATTGCCGCCGTGCTCCCCGCAGATCCCGATCTTTAAGTCTGGCTTTGTGCTGCGCCCTTTCTGGGTGCCCATCTCGACAAGTTTGCCGACGCCGGCCTGATCGATCGTCACGAACGGATCGGACTCAAGAATGCCCTCCTTCACGTAAAACGGCAGGAACTTTCCGACATCGTCCCTCGAAAACCCGAATGTCATCTGGGTCAGGTCGTTCGTCCCGAAACTGAAGAACTCCGCCTCCGTTGCGATCTCATCAGCGGTGACCGCGGCTCTCGGGACCTCGATCATCGTTCCGACCATATACTCGATCTCTGTGCCGTACCGCTCCATCACTGCGCCCGCAGTCTCTACGAGCCGCTCTTTGGTGAACTTGAGTTCGTTTATGTGCCCGACAAGTGGGATCATGATCTCGGGGATGACCCGGTGTCCGTCCCGCTCCGCTGCCAGTTCACAAGCCGCTTCGAAGATCGCCTGCACCTGCATCTCGTAGATCTCGGGATACGTGATGCCAAGTCTGCACCCGCGGTGCCCGAGCATCGGGTTGACCTCGTGCAGGTTCCGGATGATGCTCTTCAACTCATCCACCCCCATATTCATGCGTGACGCGGCCTCTCTTACCTCTTCCTCAGTCTTTGGGAGAAACTCATGCAGAGGAGGATCCAGCAGCCGAATAGTCACTGGAAGATCCTTCATGACCTCAAATATACCTTTGAAATCCTCCTTCTGCATCGGCATCAGTTTATCAAGCGATTTCCTTCTCGATTCCTCATCATCTGCAAGGATCATCTGCTGCACGATCGGCAGCCGCCCTTCACCAAAGAACATGTGCTCTGTCCTGCATAGGCCGATTCCTTCCGCGCCAAAGTTCTTTGCAACCTCGCTGTCGTGCGGGGTATCCGCATTCGTGCGCACTCCAAGTCTCTTTGTGCGGGAAGCCCATCCCATCAGCGTCTCAAAGTCGCCGGTCATCTCTGGCTCGACGAGATCGGTTATGCCGAGAATGACTTCCCCTTTAGTTCCGTCAAGCGTGATATAATCTCCCTCGTTGACCACGACATCGCCAACCGTGAACCGGTTCGCTTCCGGATCGACATCAATCTCGTTGCATCCGACGACACAGCACTTGCCCATGCCCCGCCCAACGATCGCGGCGTGGCTCGTCATCCCGCCGCGTGCCGTAAGTATCCCCTGCGAGGCAGCCATCCCGCCGACATCGTCTGGCGACGTCTCACGCCGCACCAGAATCACCTTCTCTTTCTCGTCTTTTTCAACCCATTCCAGTGCCCGGTGGGATGAGAAGACCACTTTCCCGACTGCCGCACCCGGCGATGCTGCCAAGCCCTTTGCGAGCACATCAACAGTTGCTTTCGGATCGATCATCGGGTGCAGGAGCTGGTCGAGTTGATCCGGATCGACGCGGAGTATCGCGGTATCCTTATCGATCAATCCCTCCCCCACCATATCGACAGCGGTCTTCACGGCAGCCTGCGCAGTCCGCTTCCCGGTTCTCGTCTGTAGCATGTAAAGCGTGCCCGATTCGATGGTAAACTCCATATCCTGCACATCGCGGTAATGCCTCTCCAGTTTCTCGCGTATGGCAGCCAGTTCCTCATATATCTCAGGCATCTCATCTTTTAGGTGATCAAGAGTCTCCGGAGTCCGGAGTCCTGCAACCACGTCCTCCCCCTGTGCGTTTAACAGGTACTCGCCGTAAAAGATGTTCGCCCCTGTTGCAGGGTCCCTTGTGAAGCAGACACCGGTTCCGGAATCCGCGCCCATGTTCCCGAATACCATCACCTGGACGTTGACACCTGTACCAAGATCGTGCGGAATGTTATTTAAATTTCTATATGTTTTTGCTCGATCCGTATTCCATGACTCGAACACAGCATCGATCGTCATCCTCAACTGCTCTTTCGGATCATCCGGAAACGCCCTCTCAGTCTCCTTCTCTACCAGTTCCTTGTATCTCGATACGAGATCCTTGAGATCATCCGAATCGAGTTCTGTGTCCATCGTAACGCCGCGTGATCTCTTCTTCTCTTCGAGAATCTGCTCGAAATCGCTGTGCTCCATCCCTAAAACCACGTTTCCGAACATCTGCACGAACCTGCGGTACGAATCGTACGCAAACCGCTCATTTCCCGCCATTTTGGAAATACCTACCACGCTCTCATCGTTAAGACCGATATTAAGCACAGTATCCATCATTCCCGGCATCGAGATCGCAGCACCTGAGCGCACTGACAGGAGGAGTGGGTTTTCTGCATCGCCGAACCATTTTTTAGTGGACTCCTCAAGGCGGGCGAGATTTTCATCGATCTCATCCTCGAGACCGTCCGGGTATCCGCCATCGTTTGCATAGTAGTGCGTGCATGCCTCTGTGGAGATCGTAAATCCCGGGGGCACCGGGATGCCAATATTCGTCATCTCAGCGAGATTCGCGCCCTTCGATCCGAGGAGATCTTTCATTCGAGCGCTGCCTTCAGCTCTTCCGTCGCCGAAGAAGTAAACGTATTTCTTTGCATTCATGTCATTTCCATCCTTTGGATCTGTGATGTTTCTGATGTGTAGTTGTAGTTTAGGACTCACGCTTGACCATATATTCTGCCCACGCCAGCAGGAGGTCCTTGTACTCAGATCCGGGTACCGCTTCTAACTGTTCTTTAGCTTCCTTAACGTAACTGTCAGCAAGCGCCCTTGTGTACTCGATGCTCCCGAGTTCGGATAGAATATCCACAACCTCGGCAGCCTCTTCGGCAGATGCATTCTCATTGCCGAGTATCATGGACATGCGCCTCTTCTGCGCCTCATTTGCATTCGTAAAGGCATGGTACACGATGAGCGTCCGCTTCCCTTCCCTGATGTCAGAACCAACAGTCTTCCCGAGCTTCTTCGTATCCCCAACAACGCCGAGGATGTCGTCCTGCAACTGGAATGCGGTGCCGCACCTGCCTGTGAACTGTGATATCGACCGGACCAGTTCGTTTCGCGTGTCTGTTGTGGATAGTCCGATCATTGCGCCGGCAGCTCCTGCAAACTCATACAATGCGCCTGTTTTTCTCCACAGCATCCCAAGGATCTTATCCTCGCTTAACGACTCGATCGGAGCTTTCGAGTACTGGACATCAAATATCTGTCCGGAGAGCAGCGTCAGCACGACATCGGTCTCCATCATCCGAATCAGGTGCAGCACAACAGATGGGTCGACGCCGCGCTCTGCAAGTTCGGATAAGAGTGAGACCGACCAGCCCTGCTGGACATCCCCTGCAAGTATTGCAATCGATGTGCCGTAGCGCATAGCATCGTCGTTACCATAGCCGAGATCTGCCCCTCTCCTGCGAAACTCCTCGTGCACCGTGTATCCGCCGCGCCGCATGCAATCCCGGTCGATGACGTCATCGTGCACGAGTGTCCATGTGTGGAATACTTCGATTGCAGCCGCTGCAGGAAGTGCGATCTCTTCATCGCCACCGGCGGCGCCGCACGAGAAGAGCAGTACGGCAGGTCGCAGCGACTTCCCGCGCCTCCCGCCCAGATACAGGTACACCGAGTCGTGGATCACTTCAGGGACGAAACGCTCCTGGTACCGGGCGGATGTGAGGTACTCGTAGACGAGATCGCCGCGCTTTGCAAGCTCTTTCTCAAATTCACCCATACTATCATCCAAGAACCAATTCCTCCCCGTTTCTGAGCAGATGGAGGGTATCGCCGAGCACGTATCCGGTACTCTCAGCCATCTCGATGTAGGAACTGTGCATTACGAGGTTCCCGTGTGCAGGGATCACATGTTCCGGATTTACCATGCGCAGCAACTCCCAGTGATCCTCCTTCGATGCATGTCCTGAGACATGAACTCCATCGTAGATGCGTGCTCCGCGCATCTTAAGTTTCGTCTCGAGAGCGTGCCTGTTTGCACGCGTGCTTGGAGTTGGAATCACATTTGCAGAAAATATTACCTTGTCCCCGCTCTCAATCCGGTAGGGCGTATTATCCATCGATATCCGCTCAAGCACGGCGCCAGGCTCTCCCTGATGTCCTGTCACGATCGGAAGATACTTCTCCTTTCCTTCGGATGCGATTCTTGCAAACGCTTTATCTATGTTCTTCCGCACGCCATATATCTTCAGATTTTCCGGAAGCTGGACATACCCCATCTTCGCTGCCAATTTCACATATTTATCCATCGAGCGTCCCATAAGTACGGGAATACGATCCATCTTCTTTGCGATTTCCAGGGTGGCCGCGATCCTTGCGATGTGAGACGAGAACGTGGTCACGAGGACCCCTGACTCAGTCTCCTCGGTACCGGTGAGCACATCGTTGAGCATAGCCTTTGCGATCCGTTCTGACGGCGTCTTTCCAGCGATTGCGGCATTGGTGCTCTCTGTGATCATCAAAAAGACGCCTTCCTTGCCGATCTGCTTGAGCCGCTTTATGTCTGGTGGCTCTCCGAGCGTCGGCGTCCGGTCCATCTTGAAGTCATTCGCATACAGAAGAATGCCCCGCGGGGTGTGCACCGCAATGAAGACGCAGTCAAGAGTGCTGTGCTGGACCCTTATGAATTCTATCGAGAGGTTTTTTGAGACCTCCTTTGTCTCGCCAGCGTTCATCTTGACTAGTTCGTTCTCTGCCGGGAACTTTCGTTCCGACTTGATCAACTGTTCGATGAGGCCGATCGTGTAAGGGGTTGCGATTATAGGGGCACGGTACCTGTGTGCCAGTTTCGAGATTGCCCCTATGTGATCGAGGTGCCCGTGTGTACAGACGATTGCGCGAACCGTGCCGTTCACCCCCTTCAGCACGGTATCGTCCGGTATCGCGCCTATCTTGATCAGATCGAGCGAATGCATCCGTTCGATCTCCACATCCTCATGAATCTGCACCTGATCGAGACGGAGCCCCATATCAAAGATGATGATGTCGCCACCGACATGCACCGCTGTCATATTCCTGCCCATCTCATTATATCCGCCAACTGCGATAATTCCAATATCGTCCAATTATAGTCCTCCATGTGAAAATATTATTATCATAAAAAAGTGTAGACGTGAGGCGTCTTAAGGGATTTGGTGGGTTCCCTGATTTTTATGATTCTCGCGTCACATCCGGTGCCCTATGCATCCGACCGGATATGCAAATCCTTTTGATGCCGCACCCCGTACTGCCATACATGGTCGAACTCGTAGTATTTGGGCAGGAGGAGATGAAGCGCTACCTCCGCCTCTTCGCAGAAGCAATTCGACTCGGGCTTCGCTTCCATCTCTTGATCGAAGGACCTCCGGGTACCGCGAAAACGCTTGCCGTTAACCAGATGGTCTCTTCCCTGAAAAAAGAGGTTGGGGACATCCCGTACGTGCGGGTGACCGGCAGTCAGGATGCGCTTCCAAGCGATCTCATTGGCGACCTTGATATCGGGAAGTACCGGGAAGGCGAGGTGGATATCCTTGCAGGACCGCTCTTTAGTGCGCATGGCAGCGATATGCCGGGAATCGTGTATGCCGATGAACTGAACCGTTTCAGCGAGTACACGCTGATCATATTCACAGAGATCATGGCGGAGTGGCAGGTCTCGTTCCCGAAGACCCCGATCACCAAACCGCTTCGCGCGAACGTGATCGCAACCATGAACCCCTACGACATCTCAGGCATCACCGAAGTTCCGCAGCACATCCTGGATCGGTTCAACGCAAGGATCGTTGTTAATTATCCTGACAAGGAGACCGAACTTAAGATCGCAGCCCAACATACAGAGTATTACTACAAAAAGTTCGCATCCCGCCTCAAATCGTTATTTCATCCACTCGTGAGCACCACAAGAGCGATGCGGAAGCTCGGAGTCCCACTCGGACCAAGAATATACCTATCGACGCTGGACTTGCTTGCGCTGGAACTGTCCTCGATCGGATCGATCGATAACGACACCGTGATACAGCATTACGAGAATGCGGTTCGGTCCAGAATCGGAAATCTCGAGGAGGACAAGCAGTCCGAGTTCCTGAGTACGGCATCGATTGCGCTGCGCGGGGAACTTGAAGGGGCAAAGAAATAACAAGTATATATGTTGTTTTTAACCGCAAGATTTATATGTGACAAATACATATTCGGGGGTGGTGATAACTCATGAAAGATTTATCAGTTAAAGTACTGGACGACGACGATGAGGAATTCGTCGACATATTGATCAAACAAGGACTGAAACGGAATACTGCCAAGGTTCTTGCGTATCTGAAAGGCGTTGATACAGCGACGTCAAAAGACCTCGAGGTTGGCTCGGACTTAAGGCAGCCCGAAGTCAGTATTGCGATGCGAGAACTGCGCGCACACGGCTGGGTCGCCGAAACCGACGAGAAGAAGCCAGGAAAAGGCCGCCCCTACAAGGTATATTCGCTCAAGGTTCCTATCAGTGAAATTATAGTGAAATTGGAGGAGAAAAAGAAGTTAGAGGTAGAGGAAGCGATGAAGAACATCGAACGGTTGAAAGCGTTGAGTGCTTGATGCGCTCAACCTTTTTCATATCCGGATACGATCTCTTCCCCTTCCACAAAGACCAGATCATTTTTTAATGCGTATTTTTTCGCATCCTCTTTTGTCAGTGCATACCCGGTCTCCGAATCGAGCATCTCGCAGATGCAGAGCACCGGGTTGATGCCTGCAAGTTCTGCAAGCGCTATCGAGAGTTCGGTCTGCCCTTTACGCTCTTTTAATAGGTCTTTTGCACCGCGCAGAACTGCAACGTGACCCGGGGATCGAAACTCGCTTGAAAAATCGACCGCATCTCCGGCAAGCGTGGACTTAACGATCTCGTCCAGTTTGCGGATGGTGAGCGCGCGATCCCGGTCAGGGATGCCTGTGAACGTGTCCCTGTGATTTACCCAGAGTGAAAACGAGGAACGGGTGTCGTAATGCAGGTCTCCTTCGGCGAGATGTGCCAGATCTGGCAGACGCCTGAGAATATCGGCCATGAACGGAAGCCCGAGACGCTCGGCAGCCGCATCCGGTATCACAGCGCACAAAAGCCCACCGCCGTAGATGCGCATCTCGGAAATGTCCTGCGGGCTGATCGATCTTGCCGGTATCATAAAGTCAGTCTCGCCTTCGCGATCCGCGGCGTCATATAACAGTATCATTCTGTCGTTTCTAATCGCATCGATTGCGTCTTTTAGGTTCTGCATAGTACTACCTCCACCTTACTCTCATCATCGACCCGCAGATGCTCCCTGAGATTTACAGGCGCCATAACCTCGATTATGTTATCGGGATAGTTCTTTCGGTTCGGGATGACGATTGCGCCATAAGTGCCATCGATTTTCACGTTAAAACATTTCGCAGACCCAAACGTCCGAACCCCATCCTCAAATCCTTCTATGCGAATGTCGTTCATAGCATCCAGCTGTTTTCTCGTATTTACGCTGTGGGGATTCAGTTCGATATTCAATGTTCCGGGATATGGTGTAAATCCAAGTTTCTGCTCAAACTGCTGGAGATACCCACCGAGCATGGTGTAGTATCTTCCCTCGCCAAGTCCGGTGCACACCACTCCAGCCAGCCTGATCTCATCAACGCCTCCGAATATCTGCTGGTAATCCTGATACTCCTTCTGAAGAGCGATCATGCCTGTTTCAGTGATCATAATCTCCTGACCGTTCGGAATCAGCCTTCTTGCGATCATGTTCTCCTGTTCCAGAAGTTGCAGCTTGCGAGATGCGGTCTGCGGGCTTGTATCGAGATGTTGTGCAAATTCGGCAGACGATATGGCGATGTTCGATTCGAGAGCGCCTAACAGCGCCAGCCGTTTGAGTGGTTCGATGGGCATGGTATCTTTATCATCCAATTTTGAGATGGTTATCATATATTGGACGGGGGACTTTAAAGGTTGTGGTTGCGTTTCGGACAGCCGCGTGATCGGTGCAGCATGTGGTGCCATTTTATTTTATGCTGCAGAATGATGATGAATAGAATATGCAAATCATCGCCAAGCACCCATGCACCAAATGCAACAACCCCGCGGTCGTATTCCAGCCGTACTCAGGCATGTACCTCTGCAAAGAGCACCTGATCGATGACGTCACGCGCAAAGTCAAGCGGGACATCCGCAAGTACAACCTCCGGCCGGGCACGATCGCTGTCGCACTAAGCGGCGGCAAGGACAGCTCCGCGCTCCTGCACCTCCTGCACAAGATCTTCGCGCCAAGCCGGAAGATCAGAATCATCGCAATCACGGTTGACGAAGGCATCAGCGGCTACCGCGAAAAGACGATCGAAAACGCAAGCAACCTCGCATCCGACCTCGAAATTCCGCACACCATCGTCTCGTTTAAGGACGCATTCGGAAGAACGCTCGACGATCTCATGAAAGAGAGCGACCGCCCGCCATGCTCGGTCTGCGGTGCGCTCCGGAAGAACCTGCTCAACAGAACCGCGAAGCAACTCGGAGCCAGCCATCTCGCGATCGGGCACAACCTCGATGACGAGGCGCAGACGATCCTCATCAATCACCTGCGCGGCGATATCAGGCGACTTGTGAGGTTGTCGCATGTGGGCGGGAGGGTGCAGCCAGGTCTCGTGCCGCGCATCAAGCCCTTACGGAACGTTCCCGAAAGCGAAGTTGTGGCGTACGCGGGCGCGGTCGGGCTTTCCGTCTGCCCGAAGGAGTGCCCGTACATGGACGAAGCATACCGGCTTGGTGTGCGGGTATTCTTGCGCGAGTTTGAGGACCTGCACCCTGGCACCAAGCACGGGATCGTGCGCGGGTTTGACAGGATGATCGGTGCGCTTGGTGATGCGTATCCTGCTGCATCGCTTGTGCCGTGCCGGGTCTGCGGCGAGCCATGCACGGACGGGCTCTGTCAGGCGTGCAAGATGCTTGGTAGGAATGGCTGATATCACCGCTTGGGTGTCAGAAAAGGTTTTTATAACTGTGAACGGATCGTTAATATGGTGAAACCATGAAAATAGGGATCATAATCTATTCGGATGATTCGGAGACTGTCTGGAACGCTTTTCGACTCGGAAATTTCGCACTGGCAGAGGGCGACTCTGTAAAGGTATTCCTGCTTGGCAAAGGTGTGGAGTGCGAGTCCCTGGACACGAGTAAGTTTGTGGTGACAGAAGAGATGAGAACGTTTGTAGATGCGGGTGGCGAGATATTTGCCTGTGGTAGCTGTCTTAAAATCCGCCAATCGGATGGCTCGGAGATGTGCCCGTTATCAACGATGCGAGACCTGTATGAAATCGTTAAAGAGTGTGATAAAACCGTTACATTCTGAAGGCGCGGTAAAGATGCTCGAACAACCCGTACCCTCCAGCAGCTCTTGCGTCGTGCGGGTTGCATAGTGGGGCTGGCATCGATAACTTTTAAATAAGATAGCTCCAATGAAAAGGTCATAAAGGTCTATTAACCTTTGGTTATGATACGATAAAGGAGGCTAAATATGGCAGAACATATGGCAGAGTATTACAGTGGTTTGTCTATTGACAATACCCTAACCTTTGAAGTTGCGCTTGTTATTGGTTTTCTGGCAGTTATTGCCGCTGCTGCCGGTATCCTGTTTCAGCTTAAGAAATGGGGATACGGATCGGCAGGATATGGCAAAGACGGTCAGGGGGGCAGTATCGTAGCGTTCCTGAAGCTGTTTTTGTCCCAGACCTTCAGCAAAGACCATGAGCAGAGCGTGCTCACGACTCTCGTGATGGACATCCTGCTACAGCGGCGCATCCTGAAGCGCAGCGTACTCAGATGGGTCATGCATATGACGATCTTCTGGGGCTGGATTATGCTGTTCCTCTTCTCGATGGGAATCTTCGTGGTGGAACTCTTGAGCAAGGCAGGCATATATCATGCCGAGGTGCATCCACTCGTCGAGAACTTTCCGTTGATCGTGACGTTGAACTCGGTATTCGGATATGTATTGCTCGTTGGTGTGCTGATTGCAATCGCAAGACGGCTCTTCATAAAAGAGGTTCGAGATGGTAACACGTTCTACGACACATTCCTGATCTACGGACTGTTCGTAATCGTGATAACGGGATTCATCTCAGAGGGCATCAGGTACGCCGGCACCGAACATGCCACCACGCTCACCAATCTCTGGAGTCTTGGAATCAGCAATGCGGCATCACCTCCGGCAGCGCTATTCCACGTGGTGATCTCGCTTCTCTTCTGCGTTGCTATGATACCGTTTACGAAGTACATCCACATCATCGCGACACCATTGTCCATCCTCGCACACGGCGGTGGTGAATAATGGTACGAAGAGAACCATCCCTAACAACCGAGCGATTCACTACGACGCAGCTACTCGAGATCGACGCGTGTACCCGGTGCGGCGAGTGTCTGAACTGGTGTCCGGTTTACGAAGAGGTCCAGCAGGAGACATTCACCCCCGAAGGCAGGGAGGGCATGAACGATGTCCAGAAGATGGACTTTGCACCGAAGAACAAGCTCACTGGCATGAGGGAGATGATCAACAAGGGTTACGGCTTGCGCGCAAAGCTCTTTGGTCCGAGGCAGATACCGGAAGAAGACGTCCTCAAGCTGAAGGACGAGATCTATCACTGCACGACGTGTGGTATCTGTGGCACGGTCTGTGAGGCATCCATCAATACCGTTGAGGTCTGGGAGTCGTTCCGCAGGAATGCTGTTATGCACAAGCGCGGACCATTCGGCAAGCAGACCGGTTTTGTGGATCTTCTGGCATCTCACAATGTGTTTAAGGCGGATCAGGAGGACCGTCTATGCTGGGTTCCTGAGGATGTCGAGATCAAGGACAAGGCTGATGTCGCATACTTCACAGGATGTACAGCAGCATATCGGATGCAGCGGGTCGGTGTCGCAACGACAAGGGTTCTGCAGGCACTGGACATCCCGTTCACTATGCTCGGACCTGAGGAATGGTGCTGTGTCTCGGTTCTCGTGAGGACCGGGCAGCTTGAGCTTGCAGAGGAGTTTGTGAACCACAACGTGAATGCGATGATCGACAAGGGCGTCAAGACTGTGATCTACGCGTGCGCGGGATGCCACCGGACGAGTATTATCGACTGGCCCAAGTTCTATGAGGGTGGAGATCTCCCGTTCGAGATCCTTGCAATCAGTGAGTACATGGACCGATTGCTGGATGATGGCACGCTTCAAGAGAGCGACTTTGACTGGAAGCACCCACTGAAACAGCGAGTAACATTCCATGATTCCTGCCACACAGGCAGGCATGTCGGAGTCTACGATGAACCGAGAAGGATCTATAATATGGTTCCTGGCATGGACTTTGTGGAGATGGCAAGAACGCGGGAACTGCAGCGATGCTGCGGTGCAGGCGGTGGAATCAAGGCTGGCGTCTCCGATCTTGCACTGAAGATGGCTCAGAAGAGAGTTCAGGATGCCGAACTCGTGAATGCCGACATCATCACAAGCACATGCCCGTTCTGCAGGCGGAACATCATGGATGGCATGAACGCGATGGACACGAAGATGATCTTCAAGGATCAGCAGGAGATTCTTGCGGAAGCGATGGGACTCGATCTCACGCTGCCCGACAATCCGTATATAGACAAACAGATGTAGATGCAATGGTTGATTTATTCAACCATTTCTATTTTTATTTCCATTGCGACGTTGGGAAATAGACTTAAGTGTTATGGGCTAATTTATAACATCGAGGGATCGCCTATGGTAAAATTTCAATTCCTGTTACCGGTTGATGGCTCTGATTATTCCAGAGTAGCAGTCAAACATGCCATACGGATGGCAGAGATGTACAACGCAGAGATTTCGCCGATCTATGTGGTGGATACGAGAGCACACAAGGATGCGAAGGAGCTCGAGGAAGAGACCGCGATCGGACAGGCACTGATCGATGATGTGCAGGGTCAGTGCAAGAGTCACGGGATCGGGGTACTCGAAGCAAGGGTGCTTGCGGGATCGCCATACAACGAGATCATCAAGGAACAGAAGAGGGTCGATGCAAGCTTGATCATTCTTGGCGCTTATGGTGCGGAACACACCGAGGGCGAGACGATCGGCAGCACCGCTGAGCGCGTGCTTCGCGGCGCACAGTGTCATGTGCTGCTGGTGCGGGACAAACTCGAGAACGATCAGTTCTACAGGAGTATCCTGATCCCGTCCGACGGCTCGATCGATGCAGGATATGCTGCGAAATTCGCTGCAAGCGTCGCGCACAGGTGCCATGCCGATCTGATGGCATGTTCCATGATACGCACAGGCAGCGAGAAGGATATGCTGGAGGCAGGGCGAACCACCGATGATGTGGTCGCACTCGGCAAATCCAAAGGTATCGAGACAAAGACCCTGATATGGGAAGGAAAACCCGCAGTCGAGATATTAAAGGCGGTCGGTGCCAAGAACATCGATCTTGTGGTGATCGGCTACACCGGAAAGGGCAGAGTCTCCCGGTGGATACTTGGGAGCGTATCCGAGAAGGTCGCGCGAACATCGCCGTGTTCGGTCTTTGTTGTGAAGAGTACTCGTGTTGAGCGCGTGTATACAGTCAAGGAGAATTAAATGGTAAGATTTCAGTATCTGGTATCGGTTGACGGTTCGGTTCAGTCAGACGCCGCGGTGGTACATGCCGCACGGTTTACCGAGATATACGGCGCTGAACTGACGATCATCCATGTGGTGGACTCAAGTGCGTACAAGGACCCGGATGTCGTCGAACGGATGGAAACGACCGGAGAGATGTATCTCGACCGGGCAAGGAAGACTGCAGAAGAGTATGGCGCAACCGTAAAATCGACAAAGGTGCTGGTTGGGTATCCGTTTGATGAGATCATTAACGAAGCAGCCGAGATCGACGCCAGCGTGATCTTCATAGGCGCGACTGGAATATCGCATTCGGGACATATCGGCGCTGTTGCAAGCCGCGTACTGCGCGGTGCGGAGTGCCATGTCATGCTGGTGCGGGGCGGCATCCCAGAAACAGGTTACGAAAATATCCTCATCCCCACAGATGGCTCAAAGGATGCCGAGTATGCGGCACAATCAGGTCTTAGCATTGCAAAGAGGTTTCACGCAAAGGTCGCTGCATGTAATATCGTTGATACGAGCCGCATCGTTGAGGCCCGGGTGGTTACCGCTGCCGGCGTTGGCGCGGGCAGGCATTATGGTGATATCATAAAACTCCCGGAGTCGGCGATAAAGAAGATGCGGCAGCGTATGCTTGACGAATCCGCAAAGATTGCGGAGCGGGTGAAGGAGATTGCGGAATCGAAAGGAGTGGATGCAAGGATCGTTATGCGTGACGGAAAACCTGCGCCTGAAATCTTAAAGATTGTGCGTGACGAGGACATCGACCTGGTTGTGATCGGGTATACCGGAAAGAAGACGATCTCGAAGTTATTGATCGGGAGCATCTCTGAGAAGGTTGTAGCCACTGCACCATGCTCGGTCATCATCGTCCGTGGCAGCAGGATGGAGCGGGTAATTCCTGTGCACGAATAGGGATTGGGATTTTCGTTTTAAAGACGGATACAGTGGGGGTTTGACTGATTAACCATGGAGCCGGACGGTGTATCGAAACTCATCGAACATAAATGGACGATAGCGATCATAGCAGGCGTTTCGATCATTTTTTTGGCGATTGTTTACACTGTACTTCCGCTTATCGATGGTATCGTTCTCGGCGTGGTCTTTGCGTACGTTGGCCGTCCGATCAACAATAAATTATTGAAATACACGAGATTCGCTCCAGTCATCGCAACGGCATGTATCATCACCCCGATCCTACTCATACTCGGCATGGGTGCGATTGAAATCGTAAACCAGATCATCTGGGTGGTTGAACACCATTCCGAGATCACGACCTCGTTCATAGCCACGATCGAGGGGCTGGACCTCCCGGAATTCATATATGATGGGGGAGATACCTCGCAGATGATCGAGAATATCACATCCTCTGCGATCGGGGTCATCGGACAGATCCCGGCATTCGAGTACGCAAAGAAGTTAACGATACTCGCAATCAATTTCATAGTCTCGGTCTTCGTCTGCTTCTTCCTGCTGATGGATGGGGATCGGTTTGTAGCGCTTATCCGGGATCTGGTTCCGCGATCGAATGTCCGGATCACGGATGCATTCATCGAACATGCGGATCAGATACTCTCAGGGATATTCATAGGCAATCTGTATGTCGCAATCTTTGCCAGCATAATCTCGGTATTCGTATTCTACTTCTTCGGGGTTCCGCATATCCCTGCTATGGCATCGCTGATCTTCCTTGCTTCACTGATCCCGATATTTGCCGGCTGGATGATCCTTGGTCCGATCGCTGTTGGCAGATACTTCGAGTACGGGCTCTGGGATGCCGTCATCTTCTATGTCGTAGCCGGGGCTGTGATCTATGGTCCGACCGAACTGGTGCTCCGTCCATACATCGTCGGCGTGAAATCATATACCCACCCGCTACTGATGCTGCTGATGTTCATCGGCGGCGCGCTCGTCGCTGGTATCGCGGGCTTCTTCATGGCGCCGGCGTTGATGGGCATTCTAATCGCCGCATACCGGACTTACGAGGATCTGAGACACGGAAGGATCGAGACTCCTAACTTAGCGCAACAGTAAATTATATATCCCCTGGGTTGCAACTCTTATATGGAGTTACATAAGGAATAAGGAGGTTATTACATTGGGTAAACAATCATCTGCTACTGGTAATGTTGCGCTACTTTGCGCTGTACTGATAGGAATCACGAACATCTACGTATCACCGATCTATGGCGGGACGTCCGGATTTGTGGTGATGTTCCTGCTGATGTTGATCACTGCGCTTGCGGTACCGGTCGTACAATTGATTCCAAAACATGCGGTCAAGTTTGCTGCATACATCTTTCTCGGTTTTTCTGCATACTGGGTAGTGGGTGCCGCAACAGATCTTGCATACACCACCGATCTCTTTGAGTCATTCAAGTACACATCAGGGTCGTTCGGGTTCCTTCCCATAGCCATCTTTGCAATGGCGAATGCGGTCGTTATTCTTATTGCGATCGTGGACTCGCCGAGATATGGGTACGGATTTGCATGGATGGGGTTTGCGTTCGTAGTGTATAACATCGCACAGACATCGAATCTGGACTTTGTCGGAGGAAGACCGGACATGTTGCTGCTGGTGCTTCTCATCTCTTCACTGATACCGTCACTGTGGTGTTACCTGCTCGCTGGCGCTGCAAGGAATCTTAAGTTCTCCGCGCTCAATCGATTCTATACGACCTTGAAGGCGGGATTCCTGACACTTGCAGTATTTATTCCGCTTGTCACGATCGTCACTATCAGCCAACACCAAAACATCGACAACTTTGGCGAAATAGGCAAATTTTTCGCGATGGCGAGCGGAGATCTCCTCAAGCTCTGCTGGTATTATCTCCTATCGCATGTTGCCTTTGTCATGGTGGTATTCTTCGCAAACAACCTGGTATTAAACGCGTTCGATATCGAGAAGGAGATTACAGAGGCGGGAGATGTGATATACCATAGAGCGGCAAAAGAGGACGACGAGGACGACGAGGCAGAGGAAGAAAATCCTTATGAGTCGGTCATAAAGGATATGAAGACGTTTCAGAATGAATTCAGGAAAGGGAATCCGAACAAATTGGTCTGCGTGCAGAAAGTCGGTAAATTCAAGAACGAACTGGATTTACTCGTTTCGAAGTACGAATACGGAACGAAGGATGATGCAGAGAAAATTCTGCACCAGATAGAGAAGAACATAGAGTTTGCATTTAAATAAATGCTGTCAACAGACGACTATCTCAAGATACTCGAAACCTGTCCGATCAAGGGGCATGATGATGCCATCCTGCGCGCGCTCAGGTACATCGATCTCGGCTATCCGGTCATGCTATACGGCCCACCCGGGAACGGAAAGACGTCGATTGCAGAGCATCTTCTGACCCATCTCGGCGGTGCAAGGGACTCATTCTATGAGATCGAGGGCACGGAGGGGATGAGCGAGTACCAGATCATCGGGGGATTTCATCCGCTCTCGATGTCAGGCAATTCCGAACTTGCAGAGCGGTTCGTATACAAACACGGCGTCGTCGCGCGTGCGATCTTCGACCGGAAGAATCTCCTTATAGATGAGTTCACGCGCGCTCCGAGTTCCGCATATTCAGGTCTCTTTCTGCTGCTATCGCTCGGAACGCTGCCGCTCGAATACGAAGAGAGGACCCTCCAAAAGCCAGACGGCTGGATACTGATCGCAACAGCGAACTTCGGAGACGAGGGCACGTACCGGCTCAGCAGTGCGCTGAAGCGGAGGTTCGTGCCGATAGACGTCGGCTATCCGAGCAACTCTACCGAGCGGGCACTACTCACCTCGATCGTGCCCAACCTCGACGAAAAGGTGGTGGATGCCATACTCATGTTTGCACAGGAGACCAGAGCGATCTGGAAGAAGGATCGCGGACTTCCGCAGGGGCTGTCTACCGATGGAGTCATTAAGATGGCAAGGTACTGCGAACTCTCGATGAAACAGGGATCTGATAGTGTCAGCGCATTCATGGATGCCGCATTCCATCAGGGAACGATCATCGCGGACGAAACCGATCCGCATTCCCTGCACAGGGTCCATGAACTGGCGATCTCGATTAAGGATACATTTTGAGGTATCATGGATATCGTCTCTGATACGGCATCGTACTGTGCACAATTCCTGAATAGCAAGAGTCCGGGGGTTTACAGGCGGATAATCGAAAATTGTAGGGATATCGGCAGGGATGCGTTTAAGAGGGATTATTATGTTCCTCCAACGCTTACGAAAATGGAGTATCGGCAGTACAACGGTACCGGGATCATTGCCATCAACAGAACGCAGCAGGAGTTCTGCGCACGCGGGAGGCGGATGGATGCGGTCATCGGAAAGGAACGTGTGATGAGTGCGCCGGATCTGCATCTCGCAGTCCTCGTTGACAATTCGGATCAGATGACTGCATGGGCGCGATCAGTGATGCTTGGGCGAAAGATCCCTGAGGAGCACGCACCGCTGACGCTTGCAAAGATCGCAACAATCGCTCTTTTCGAGGAGATCCGCGATGCGCAGACCAGATCGCTCATCACGTTCGGATCCGATGTCGATACTTATGAGGGCATCGATTACAAACAGCTGCTCGCGGAAAACGGGTCAGGATGCTGCAGACTCGATCTTGCGCTTGCAGAGTTGCTCCGCATGAAATGGGATCTCAGAAAAGGCGAGCGGCAGCTGATCATTCTCACAAGCATGCCTCCTGATACCGGTACCGGCATCCTGCTCGATGAGATCGGCGTACAGGAGGCGAGTCTGATATATATGCGGCGGATGACCAAGAACGGCGTGCGGATTCTGTATCTGCCGATCTTCACACAGATGGAACTGGTCGATACGAAGATCGGAGTATGCAGCAGCAGGAACTTTGCCCAGCGCATCCACAAACTCGGAATCGCGGTCTCGCTCATTGGGCGGAGCGACACGTTCGTACATGCGATGCGCGTCGGTATCAAGCAGATGCTACAGAGAACGGTCTGATAGATCTTCGTATATGCGGTAGGCGCACAAACCCAATCTTCCGACATCTCCAGCAATAGGGTTTTTAAGTTCCAGAGCAATAATTAAACCGATGAACAAGGATGATATAAAAAACATCGCCATTGCAGTGGCATCTGTGCTTGTGGTTATTATAATATCCATCGCATTATTTTTAATGAGTGATCTCGGAAACGTGCTCGCGTTTGTGTTTATCAGCTTGCCAATCATCAGCATCGTCGTATTAGCATGGTACATCAAATCAGTAAAGCAGCGGCGGCTCGAGGACCCGGCGTCGCGGGTGAAGGAGCGTGAACTGCGCAGCACCTGCGAGGACCTGATCCAACTGCGAAGCCGGATGCATACAATCGAGGACGCGCACTCGATCACCATCGCTGAGAGTATGACTGAGGTGGACGCAATCGAACGTGCGATACATGAGAGCGGCGGGAGCATCGATCCTGATAGTGGGTCGGTCGATTGCGATCAGGAGGCGATCAAGGGCGTGACATTGTTTGCGATCAGGAATATCGCGCAGGACCTTGACAGGACAGAGCAGCAGTTCATCGACCGGTTGTATGATGCAGCGGTCAAATATGCAGAGGACTCCCGCGCAAAATTAGGTACGCTTAACAACGCTGGATACGATCTTGGATCATACATCTCCAAACTCGAATCCATTGCAGACCCGGATAAAGGCATCGACGAGATTGTGGGTTACCTGGATCGTCTGAAGGAGGTCACCGAAGATGCGCTGCGGGGATGCGTGGATGACGCAAAGAAACTTGCAGCGTACCACACAGGCGAAGTCTCTGCCGATCAGGTGGAAGATGCGCTGCAGGCGCGCGATTACGGCGGGGCTGTAACCAAACTCGAAGAGGACATCGCCACACTCAAGACCGCGACAAAGAAGGAGTTCCAGGCATACCGGACAACCCTTATCAGTGCTCTTGATACTGCTACCGGGTCGGTTGAGGATGAGAAATTTAAGGAGTTTGAGGAAGGCGTGCTCGGCACATCGAGCCCTGAGAAACTCGTGCGATTAAATGAGATCGGGGATGCGTTCATGAAACGCTGCCAGACCATCGTCGACCAGATGCATTACGAACTATCGAGTACCGAAGACGGTATAAAGGAGTTCATGCCGCCTGACTATTTCTGGAGGGCAAGCGAACTGGCTGAAAGGGAATATACGCTGGATACCGGGAGTGTAGGGGATGCTGCCGGATCGTTTGCGGCGATGGTGAGCGAACTACGTCCCGCTCTCGAAAGGAATCGCGAATCATACAAAATATTAAACAGTTACCACCGGACGGTCGAACGCCAGATACAGAAGAGACTGGCTGCCAAGGGCACGGTTTCCAGAGATGATCTGAAGGTCGGGCGCCAGGCTGAGTTCCTGCGGCTCTATGACTACTACCATCCGGATGCATCGTGCATCGACGGAACACTCCGCCTCGCAGAGGGCGCGAAGATTGTTGAGAATCCGCTGACGATTCGTGTCACTGACGAGGATGGAAACGGGATCGAAGGCGCGGGCGTAACCCTGATGCGTGGAATCGGGATCAGCATTACCCTCGAGCACATAACTGGAGCGGACGGATCTGTTACGATCGAAAATCCCGGCGAGGGGAAGTATCAACTGATCGTGGATGCCGCGCAGTACCGGAAACATGAGGGAACGGCTGCGCTTCCGGCAGACCACATCGATATCACACTTAAGCGAAAAGGAATCGAGGATTATCTCTGCCGCGGGAAGGCGAAAGCGATTAAGGATAATCTACACCGTTACGCAACGGATGTTTTAAAAGAACTGGACAGGAGCGGGATCGTGTCATCCGAGTTTGATATGTACATCAGCAAGGATTACCGCGCATGTCTGCTGTACATACTTGCAGAGGAGTACCCGAATCTCAGGTTTGTCTCGCATTCGCACACGTCTAAGTATCCTGTACTGTATGATGAAGAGAGGATGGTCGCAAGATTGATCGATACTGCAAAAGCGATGGATAAGGAGTCATATACCGTCTCTGATTTTGACATCCACCTCCCTCTGGGGGAGATCCTCCATCTGGCAGAGATCGCAAGCGAGCGCGGCGTCCATATCACTGTGGAGCAAGATGACACTGCTTGACCGCGCGCAGAGCCACGAGATCACCCGCGAGATCAGGGAGGCGGCAGAGGCGGAGGGGATCGATGCCGAGAGACTGCGGCGCCTCGTTGCATCAGGGCGCGTGGTGATTCCGAAGAACGTCTCCAGAAGTATAGCCCCCACCCCGGTCGGGGAATCCGTGCGCACCAAGATCAATGCCAACATCGGGACATCTGCCGATTACCAGAGCGTAAGCGAGGAGATCGAGAAAGCCAGTGTCGCGATCCGGCACGGGGCAGACACTGTGATGGATCTCTCGACCGGAGGCGATCTACATGAGGTGCTCGAAAAAATTCTCGATGCATCTAGCGTCCCGGTCGGCACGGTTCCGATCTATCATGCAGCCTGCGGGCGAAAAAGTGAGATGACATCCGACGATCTCTTTAACGCGGTCAGGAGACATGCAAAAAGCGGTGTTGACTTCATGACGATCCACGCCGGCGTAAACAAGGAGATACTCAAGCACCTCACAGCAGGCAGCAGGATACTGGATGTGGTGAGCCGCGGAGGCGCGCTCACCGTCGCATGGATGATTACCAACGAGGCTGAGAACCCGTTCTATTCTGAATTTAATTACCTGCTCGAGATCGCACGCGAGTACGATGTAACGATCAGTCTCGGCGATGGCATGCGCCCGGGATGCATCGCTGACGCCAACGACGATGCGATGTTTCAGGAGGTGATCACGCTTGGCAGGCTGGTCAAACAGACGAGAGCAGCAGGTGTCCAGTGCATGGTCGAGGGTCCCGGACATGTTCCGGTAGATGGCATCGGATACGGGGTGCGCGCCATCAAGCATCTCTGCGATGACGCGCCCCTGTACCTGTTAGGTCCGGTCGTGACGGATCTTGCGCCGGGCTACGACCACATCACAAGTGCAATCGGCGGCGCAATCGCTGGCATGTGCGGGGCAGACTTCCTCTGCATGGTAACGCCGGCTGAGCATCTTGCGCTCCCGACGGTCGATGACATCAGGGAGGGCACGATCGTCGCAAAGATCGCGGCACATGCAATCGATCTCGCAAAGCCGGGTGTCCGGGAGCGCGCGCTTTCGATGGATAAGAAGATGGCAGTCGCGCGCAAGAACCTTGACTGGGACGCCCAGTTCGAGTGCGCAATCGATGGGGCGCGTGCAAGATCGATACACGAGACCCGGGTCAGCAGCGGTGACACCTGCTCGATGTGCGGAGAACTCTGCGCGATCAAGGTCGCAAAGGATGCGCTTCTGAAGCAGAGCAGGTGACGGTCGGGGTGTCAAGTCTCTCTGATGATAATGCTGGCTTCGGATATGCTAATATTTCACCATCTCATCACAAATCTTTCAAATGTGGAGAATGGCACAGATATTTGTGCGATTTGTCCATTCGGGTCATTCGTGATCTTTACTGAACACCCGCCAGGGTGACGTTCTCCGAATGGGCAAGCTTTAATATGAAATGTGGTGGAGTTAATATCACCGTTATATTCGAATATAATAAGGAGGACGATAGATGAAAGGGAAGAATATGATATTGCTCTCGGTTGCGGTACTTGCGATTGGGTTATTCGTACTGCCGCAGACGATGGCAATGTTTGTTGGACAGCATACGTGGTTCAGCGTGAGAACTGCTGAAAATGAGTATGACATGTGTGAGAAGTGTCATATTAACGAGGTTGCAGAGTGGAACGCGAACAATGATGAGGGTGGTGCACACTCTCGATATGTTGCAGAGTATGGTGAGGGCTGTTTCTGCCACCAGATCAACACGACCAGACTTGAGGAGTACCATCTTACCGATGCCAACTCCAATATAAGCGAGTTCGGCTTCGAGATTTGGAGTGAAATGGACACCCTCAACGATAGTGCCAATTGGGCATGGCGACCAACGACCACGCCACACGCTGCAGTGATCGTCGACTGTGTGGACTGCCACTACAACGAAAGTCAGCAGATCGCGAATACGAATTCTGCTCACTACGCGTTCTGGAACCAGACCAAGAATGCCGAAAACACCGACAACAACACCGCGTGCATGGCGTGTCACACACATACACACCTGAACATCACGTGGGTACGGCTCTCAGGCATAAATATCGTGGCTAACCACACCGATGCAACAGCGCTTCCGTATGATGCGTGGGACATAAATGTCACGATCAATGAGACACTCGACTACAATACCACCGCATTCCCGTAGGTGATTGACCCACTCCCGGGTCAATCCTTTTTTCTTTTTTTCACATCACCGATTACCGCTGCCGTCTTGCAAACCTCTTCGATGCGATACACAGCAGCACAGCCCCTGCCGCCATCCACGCGCCGCACCCCGGACTCGGATTCGGCGTATCCTGCGGCGTGGATGTGGCATTGGAACCGGACGCATTCGGCGCCGGCGTCATATCGAGTGACGGCGCAGGCTCTGGCAGATCAGGGTCACGGCACTGGCGCACGTAGAAGAAGACGAGATCCTTCTGCGACCCGACATATATGTGGTCGATGGTCATATTGAATATTTCACCATCTTCAGGATAAACAAGGTGATCGTCTGCTTCAAATATCCCATAACTGACAGATGTTCCATTTTGCAGCAATTCGATCCATGCTCTCTCTCCTTTCGCATCCACGCCCTTGATAATAATCGAATACCCCTGATAGAACACACGCTGCTCGCCGTTTGCAAGCACATAACCATCGCCATCAATCAGTATCTGCGTCTCGTTGCTACCAGTGGTGGCGGCGGTGTTCAGGCAATCCGCAGGATAAGCAAGCAGAACCAGTGATAAGAGGAGCAGTATCCGGCTAACCTGTGGCATCCGCCCCATCACCATTCTCCCCCCAGAAAATCGCAATCAGTTCATTCATGCAGGCGACCGCAACCGGCGTCCCGCCTCTGGTGCCGGTGCACGTGATCGATGAGACATCCATGCTGTGCAGCAGATCCTTCGATTCGGAAGCGTTCACAAAGCCGACCGGAGTCCCGACAACGAGTGCGGGACTGATGCCGCTTTTTATCAACTCGCAGACCAGAAGCGCGGCTGACGGCGCATTCCCGATCACCACTATCGCACCGTCCAGATCGTGCCCCAGTGCCTTAAATCCTGCCGAGGTCCTGGTGATGCCGTATTCAGCAACAAGTTTCTCGCCAGCAGCGATATCGAGCACGCAGGTTATCGGGCAGTCGTGCCCCACCTTCGTGATGCCCACAGAGACCATCCTGATATCGGTGTAGATGTCCCTGTTCTGCCTGATCGCATCAACTCCTGCGCGGATGGGATCGTTCTTGAACTGAAGCAGACCTGCAAATTCCGGATCGCCGGTTGCGATCACGCAGCGCTGCCGTATCCGGTCCTCGTATCCGGAATCTCCAACGATCCTTCGTGCTATGCTGCGGCTCTTCGATGAGATCTCCCTTGCTTCCGGGGTGCGTGCTCCAAGATCGGACGTTTCAGGCATGTTCACTTGTTTTGGAGTTTGAGTCCCATAATATTTCCCTCGATGCCCGGCGCCTCGCATCCCGCTGACTCATAAGCGGCAGCGCCGATACCCATCGCCCCATCACAGTGATCTTGGTTGCATTGCGCCAAGCACATCCCCGAAACCGTACTTGAGCGTGATCCTGCGGCTTCTGCCGTGCACTCCCTCTGTCGCGATCTCTGCATCGATCAGCCGCAGCGTTGCGAGTTTATGGAGCATCGCATGAAACCTTGTGTATCCAAGCCCTGTTGACTCGTGAAAGGCGGCATACAGGTCGCCTGCTGTCTGCTCCGCTTCCACCATCTCTTTCTCCCCTCCCGTATCCCCTCCTTTCCCTCCCGCCTGCTCCTTCGCCTCAGCCCTCTTTGCAAGGATCGCAAGGATTGCCTGTTCGCCACTGCCAAGCGATGCGATCATGCGCGAGAGGTGGAGCATCCGGGATTTATTGTACGCCAACCGCACATCGTCTTCCGATATGCTCGTGTCCGCCCGCTCCTCGGCATTGAGCGCGGATCGCTTGAGAAGGTCGATCCCAACCCTGAGATCGCCGGCTTCCGAGGTGTAATCGACGATAACATCGAGAACGTCCTCGGAGAGCACGCCCGGGTAGAATCCCAGTTTTGCCCGGTCAGAGAGGATGCTCTTTATCTCATCCCACGCATACCTCGGGAACAGGATCTCTTCTGGCAGGAAGATCGAGCCGACCTTCGGATCGAAGACATAACTCAGACTGTCATCGCTTAAGATCGCGATTACACCGATCTTCGTACCCGGGTGTGTCTCGTGAACACGCAACAGCGAATAAAGTACGTTATCTGCCTCTTTTTCGTGGAATAAATAATTTATATCATCGAGCGCCACGATCAGGATCTTCTCATTCCCCACAAGATACTTTGCAACCTCATCGAGTATTTTTTTAAACGATACCCCAGAAGTCGGCGGCGCATGTCCGATCAATCTCTGGAAGATCTGTGAAAATATCGTGTATCTGGTCTGGCTCGCCTGACAGTTGACATGCGCAGTGATCACACCGGGCGCATGTTCGCAGAGTTCCTCAAACGCCTTCCTTACTGCCGTGGTCTTCCCGGTGCCAGGCGGACCCACGCAGAGCATGTTAAGCGGGCGCATCCCCTGAAGCGCCGGACGCACTCCGAAGATGAGCGATCTCTGCTGCGAGTCCCGGTGTGCGAAATGCTCAGGGACGTGATCGAATTCAAAGAGTTCTCCCCGCCTGAACAGGGTTTGATCCCACAACAGGGTTTTTCCTGGCATGGGATGTTATTTCTGTCGGCTGTTAATTATGGGTTTCCCTGGAAACCCTCACTGTTACGACATCGATTATGGAGTTCTACAGTATCATCTTCTGACTCTTCTGCCGTATCACCGCATCTTCTTAAGCAGCGCGCTGATATCCTCGTGAAATCCAAGTTCGCCGCCCTCGACAACGGTCTTCTTGATGCCCTTATGCCCTTTGCGCGGCGGGTGCAGTCTGAAGACCGGCTTTAGTTTCGGGATGTCTGAGAGCTTTGCATCGCCGCTACAGACCTTCTCTGCAAAGTCAGATACGGGGCCGAGTTCGCATTCATCCATATACTCCTGCGTGAGTATTTCCCCGCCTTCGATCCGGCCTCTGAGTGATAAGAGAGTTGTAAGCGATTCTGCGTCCGTAGTTCCCCATGCGATATAGTCCTTCGCCTTCCGGACCATTCCCGTGTAGTGCGGGGTCTCCTCTATGACTACGCAGTGGTTGACGCTGTGCAACCGGAGCATCTTTAAGGTGTCCCGTATCTCAGGGCGCACCCGCACATCTCCGCGAAGCCTGACGACTGCGTACATCATCTGCCCCCAGTGCGCACCGTGTTGGTCTGTTTCAGCGCGGTGTACGTCGCCTTTGCAAAGTTAAGCGTGGTTCTGGTTAGACCCCATGTCCGGGTCCAGACATCCTTGATGCCAGCCATCTCGAGAACCTTCTTTGCGGTCGATCCTGATGCGATTCCAAGTCCTCTGGGTGCAGGTTTCAGTTCGATGCCAACGCTGCCGGCTCTTCCGACAACCTGGAACGGCACCGAATGCAGACCATCACAGCCGCACTCCCATGACCCGCAGCCGCGTTTGATCCCGGTCAGATGCAGTTTCGCATTGGCGATCGACTTGCGTATCGCAGGTCCTGCCTGCCTGTCCCTGCCCTGTCCGAATCCAATGTAACCATCCTTGTTCCCGACGATCGATACAGCCCTGAACTTGACCCTTCGCCCTGAGTCAGTCATCCGCTGCACCATATTCACATCCAGCACCTCCTCCTCAAGATCAGGAAACAGCACCTCGATGATCTCTACTTCCCTGAGTGGAAGCCCTGAGTTTAAGACCGCGTCGATATCGGTGAGCTTGCCCTCGCGTACAAGGGCGCCTAACTGGGTCTGTGGTATCCATTCTCCGTCCATTTATGCACCTCCGAATTCAGATGTGATCTTTGCCTTCGTCGCCTCAAAGATCGATGGCAGGTCAACGTCCCTGTACGCCGCCACCAATTCGCCGCGAATCCGCTCATCGGACGGGAATATCACCGGATCGTGTGGGATGTCCATGCCTGCATCGACCGCGCCACGAAGCGCTGCATACACCCTTGAACCGGGGGTGGACGCCTGAAGGCCCATATCGAGCACACCCTCTGTAAATCCTTTGCTGATGGTGCGATACCCGAACAATAGCCCGGCAAGGTATGCTGCAGTGGTATTTCCTGTCGATCCTGAATAGCCGTACTTCCCAAGTTCAATCGATGTAGCAGATGAGAGGATCATGTCACCCTCTCTTTCAGGGATTGCGAGTTGTAGTCTGATGTGCCGTGCGCTTCTGCGCACCACCATACGTGGCTTCTTTGATAACAGCAGCCTAAGGCGCCTGTGATAATTTGTTCTGCCTTCTCTGCGCCGTCTGAATGGTACCCGGTATCTTGGTCCGGTCGCCATCTACTGTTCCTCCAATTTCATCATCATATCTTGCCTTCTGTAGTCTGTGATTGCATAAAGGTTTCGTCATCGTTATATGCGATGAGTGCCGATATAACCCTGGAGTGGTCGTAATGAAACTAGGTAGACTGATACTAATCACTATGGTGCTGGTAGTAATACTGACAGGTACGGCAGGCGCGCATGTGTATGATCCTGATAAGAAGATGTGCTGGACAGTGGACGACCTTGACGAAACAGACATGGACTGGGGAGATACCATAGAGGTGTATGTCGAGCATCTGGATGCTACGTACACGATCGAGTTGATCGATTTTGACATTCTGGATGTTACCGTTGTGATAGATGAAACGAAAGATGATCCGTGCGCATATAGGAAGTATGACGTATCATCTGATGCCGCTTATGCAAATCTCAGAATCTATAAGAATCTGACACTGATCGGAAGCTATCCGTTCAAGGAATGTGAGGATTGCATGAAATCATTCTGTACAAAAGAGAGTGGTTGGGATACCAGAGGCAGAATCTGGAATGATGGCAATGATTTCTTTATCGGAGTGGATGATGTCGATTGCGACTTTGCGGATGAGGATTGTTTCTGTACCGATCCGATAAAAGAACATGCCAAAG
>QBUV01000139.1 GCA_013572355.1 Candidatus Methanogaster sp. | reverse complement strand
GGGCAAAACCAATAGCGATTGCAGTGCTCGTCGACAAACTCGGGAAGGGCACGATAGAAGGCGTTCCGGTCCTCTCGCTCCTGCGCACCCTCTGGGTGAGTTGAGACGGGCTTGCCGAATGCGTGGTTAAAACTATTATGGGAAAGCAGGGAATTTAACCGCTGAGCACGCAGAGAGCGCGGAGGGGAGAAACTCTGCGTTAATGAAACCAACGGTACAAACAACCTGTAATCTGTGTTCATCTGTGTTAATCAGTGGCTGATAATTGTTTTTAGCCACAGATTAACGCAGATTACACTGATTTCATCAATCTAATCACTTCCATATTCAGTGCTGATTCACCACAACCTGACTGAGCATGTTCCGATTTCCAACGTCAGCGTAACCTGACAGCCACCAGAGCAGGATACATTTAAGTACATCAATCGATCAAGCATATCTTAATGATTCCTTGATGATCAAAGGAGATTTACCAAATGGGAAACCGACCGCTTGATAAACTGAATAACGTACTGAACGAATCTGTCCTCGTTCGACTGAAAGGTTCCCGCGAATTTCGCGGGATATTGCAGGGTTACGACGTCCACATGAACCTTACGCTCGAGGATGCTGAGGAACTCGTGGACGGCGTGGTGACGCGCCAGATCGGAACTGTTGTAGTGCGCGGTGACAATGTGGTGTATGTTTCTCCATAAAGATTATAGGTGATATAAAATGTCGAAAGGAACTCCATCGATGGGCAAACGCCAGAAGAAGACGCATATACGGTGCAGGCGGTGCGGCAGTATCTCGTATCATAAGACAAAGAAGGTCTGCGTCTCATGCGGATTCGGAAAATCGAGAAAGATGCGGGATTACAAGTGGCACGAGAAGGGATGATCAGGTACTGAAGTAGTGGCACACGGGGGCGCATTGCTATCCACGAAATGGATTATCATGGTGCTATGAACTGCCAGAAGGCAATAATCAGGTGATCATACTTGAAGGAAGCATGTGGGGTGGTCGGCGCGGCATTCCCTGGATCGAAAGCAGCGCTTCCCATCTACTATTCCCTGTACGCGCTCCAGCACCGCGGGCAGGAGTCTGCCGGCATTGTGATAGCGCACAATGGCGAGACCCAGTCGATCAAGGGCATGGGCATCGTGCCGTGGGTTTTTAAGAAGAACGATCTCCTATCGATCGATGGCAGCGTCGGGGTCGGGCATGTCAGGTACTCGACCAGTGGCGGATCAGATATCGAGAACGCGCAGCCACTGACGATCAATTTTAGGGGCGGGACGATTTCGATTGCGCACAACGGAAATCTCGCCAATTCGGAAGAACTGCGCCTCGAACTGGGGCGGTTGGGTCACATCTTCATCTCTGATTCGGATACAGAGGTGATAGCGCACCTCCTTGTGAAGGAATTGATGCACAACGATATCGTAGAATCGATACGCAGATTGATGCGGCGCATCGTCGGATCGTACTCATTCGTGATGCTGATCAATGAGACGCTGGTTGCTGTCAGGGATCCGCTCGGCTTCAAGCCGCTCTGTCTCGGAAAGGTCGAATCAGAGGATCAGAAGGGGTATATCGTGGCGAGCGAGAGCGTGGCGATCGATGTGCATGACGGCGAGTTCATAAGGGACGTGCGTCCGGGCGAGGTGCTGGTGATCGATGGCGACCAGATAGAGAGCCACCAGATATGCAAAACCGGTAACACGGCGCACTGCGTCTTCGAGTACATCTACTTTGCGCGCCCTGATTCTGTGATCGATGGCAGACTCGTCTACGATGTCAGATTAAAGATCGGGGAGTGTCTGGCAGGCGAGCACCCTGTGGATGCGGACATGATATCGCCGGTGCCGGATTCCGGCATCACTTCGGCAATCGGATATTCCAAGAAATCTGGCACCGAGTATATCGAGGCTCTGATGAAGAACCGGTATGTCGGGCGTACATTCATAATGCCGTCTGATGCGGTGCGGAAGAAAGCGGTTCAACTGAAGCTGAATGTGATCAAGCCGAATGTCAAGGGAAGGAGGGTCGTTCTGCTTGATGATAGTATCGTGCGCGGAAACACCACCAAGAGGATCGTTGATATGGTGCAGAGAGCAGGCGCATCCGAGACGCATGTCAGGGTCGGAAGCCCGCCGATCATATCCCCGTGCTACCTTGGAATCGATATGCCCACGAGGGCGGAGTTAATCGCGTCGCAGAAGAGCGTGCCAGAGATCGAATCCGCGATCCACGCAGATACGCTCGGATACCTGAGCATCGAGGGGCTGGTCGAAGCTGTAGGCATTCCTGCAAGTGATCTCTGTCTCGGATGCCTCACAGGCACGTATCCAGTCGAGATACCGGGTGAGCGGTGTGTGCTCAAGCAGCTCCGGCTGGAAGAGTTCGATTAATCTTTATCCGGGAAGTCCTCATCCCCTCAGATGGGGGTGGGTCTCGTAAAAGTGGTGAGCGCAAAGCTCATACCTCCGAACGAACCCGCTCTATTTCCCTGTAAAAGGGTTAGAAAAATAAAAAAAGAGACCCCCCCGCCGCATAGGCGGGAAGATTTTCACGCGCTTCAAATCAGCTTCTTGATCGGATGGTTCGGATCCAGTACCGTAAGCCCGAGATCCTCCGCGTTCTCTGCAACCATGATATCAATCATAGCAGCCGCGGGTGTTATCATCTTCGCATTCTCGATTGGACCGTACAGATAGTAGTCCGCGCCACCGATTCCAGCGATCAGGTTGGTTCCGATATCCACAGGAGCCCATACATCGCGGTGCTCCTTCTTATATGTCTTCATCCAGTCCCATGCTGACGCTGAGTTGTGATAACCTGCGCCAACAGGGAGTCCGAGCCGTGCCTTGACAGCAACACCTGCACGCACATTTGCGCCTGCGCCTGCTCCGAGCGGCATCGCAGCAATGTCGATTAAGGGCTTTGTGATGCCGCAGTCCGCAGCGATCTCAAGCATGCCTTTATCGATTCCTGCTGCGCCTTCCTCAAGGATCTCGATCTTTCCTTTGACGCCGCCTTCGGTTGCATTGAATGCAAGAACGATTGCAGCAGTCAGGTCAGACTCCTTGACAGCCAAAACCTCATCCTCATGGATACTCGCGTTTATTGAGTTGTGTATGCCGCGATCGGCAACACCGATCTCGGTTGCATACTTAACACCAAACGCCCGGACGTCGCCTGCCGAAGAGTCAATTAAGAACGGCTCATCGTACCCATCTACGAACCAGTCGATATAATTCTTCATCGCCTCATTCGTCTCTGCAACGATCTGGTTGCAGTGCGGGTTGCCTGTGATGTCGCTGACCTCTTCTGCTGCCGTCCAGAGGTTGTCGGCAGCGTTCTTGTCGAACTCTCCTTTGTCCTCGTCCGTTACGATCTTATGCCTGTTGTAGAACATCGAACCGAAGAGCACAGTCGGATATTCTCCTGGCTGACCGCCTATCGTTGTGCCTCCCAAATCGAAGACTTTCTGTTCTTTATCAAATCTGAACATATCAATACCTCACTTATATTGTTATCCCTGTCAGGATTACATAAGACAACGCTATCACAAGCCCTGTCACTATTCCGTAGAGTATGCCAATATCTCTACCAACCTTCTTTCCAATCCGCTGATATATCTCGGAATTTACGAACTCAACCTTCTCGTCGATATCGTCCAGCCGCTTCAGAACCTCATTATATTCAGCCCTGTCAACGACGACGTGTGGAACGATGATCTGTCCTTCTTCTGCCATCTTAATCACCCCTTCATCCACAACAACGGTGCCATAACCAGTATGAGGGCAAACAATATGCCTGCTGCGACACCGAGCGGTGCGCCTGCCGTGAATCCCGAATCCAGTTTCTGGTTACGTGCGATCAACTGTGCACGACGCCGTATGCTCTCAACAGCGGCCTCAAACGGTTCCATGAATGGATCAACCACCATCGGAGTACCGACACCATAATTGATGGCAACTCCCGCTTCTTCAGAAACTTCCTCTGCAACAACTTCTTCGGTTTCGACGGTTTCTTCGATCTTTTCCTCTTCTGGCATATCATGCACCTCCTGCAAGGACGCTGAGAGATCCTTTCGCCATTATCGTAAGCCCGAGAAGGATCAGCGATATCGTCAGTCCGATCATGATGCCCTCGATCTTGGCTGCGTAGACACCTGCTGCAAACTTGTTTAAGTTACCTGTGTCAATAATCGCGGCTTCGATCTCTTTGATCCGTGCGCGGACTGTCGCAACTTCGGCAGCCATCGGTCTGAATCCTGCGATCTCTTCTTCGCCGCCGCCTTCCGCGATCTTGACTTCCATCGGCTCAACATCGAGTGCTCCGGGATCCTTTGCAACGCACGCCTTGATGGCTGCTGAAATCTTGCCCTCATCCTCGGTATCGATCAAGTCGATGACCTCGACGATCTGTTCCTGGAATCTCTTTATCGCGGCATCATCCAGGTTCTGGATGAATGGAATCGCTCCTGTCGATCCTATGATACGACCATCCTGGTCAATTCCGCTCTGGTGGAACGCTATTATCGCCTGTCCTGTGATGTGACCCTTGACCTCCATTCCGGTTATGACAAGGAACCTGATATTCGGATTCGATATGATGTTTGCGACCAGCTTCTCGATTCCGATGTTCTCGGTCTTGCACGGTCCTGTGATCGATGCTCCTGCCCCGAGCGGGAAGTCGCTCATGTGCGATCCGCAGGTGGCAACAGCGACACAGTTTTCAGGGTTTCCGATCTCAAACTCTCCGGGAAGCGGAGGCCATGGATCAGTTGTAGCTACTTTTGCCATTTAGCTCACTCCTTTCATTGCAAGTATTGCCATCGCTGCCATGAATGCGATTATGAGTCCGATTATCAGACCATAGAATAAGTTCGCATACACTCCTGCAATCTGCGATGTCTCTTCTCGTCCGGGATAAGTGTTCAACAGTTCTTTACCAGGTTCGAGCGAGTTCATCAGATCGTCGGCAACGGCTTCGATTATGTCCAGTTGTGCCTGAATCGGAACGAGCGAGAACATGATTAGGTCCTCTCTCTCCTCGGCAACGACTCCTGACATCGGGTCAAGGAGTATGTGGAATTCGGGTACTGTTCGTGCGATATCCATCTACATCGCCCCCGGTGGAAGTAGTCCTGTTCCAACCCAGCCAGCACCTGCGTCACGCTTCACGAGTTTCACGAATCCCATAAAGGTTACATACCAGATGGCAAGTCCTATGACGGTTGAGATTATTCCCGCGACCGGGTCAATAACCGCTATCGAGCAGACTCCTCCGATCATCATCGCAATCGCACCGCAAGAGAGTGCGTGTACCATTGTCCGATCCTGAGTTTCATCAGGTCCGAGACTGGCATTGAACGGATGCAGAATGCCAAGCGCACCAAGAATGAAGACTGGTGCGATGTATCCGGTTGTAATAACCTTCTCACTGATCACCACGAAGTCCATACTTCCTGCAATCATGACAGAAAGTCCGGTGAGTACGAGTACGCCAGCACCTGCAATCTCCATTAAGCACCGCTCCATCACAGGGATGTTTAATTTGATGATCTTGTTTGCAAGCGTTCCTACGACAAATCCGATCGCAATCGCAAGCACCAGACCGACGATCGGTCCGACGTACGATACACCTATCATCGCTCCGAAAGCAAGCCCAAACATCGCTGAGATGAGACCCATTCCAAGAGCCAGCATTCCGATCGATGGAACACCTGTACCGATACCGTAGCTGCATACCCTGCGCACAGCATCAGCGCCCATTTTGGTCGCAAAGACCGCGCCAATTCCGGCAAGGAATATGAGATATGGTATGTCCGCATCTGCTGCGATGGCTGCTATGTAGATTCCGACGAGTCCTATTCCGATGCCCTTTGCATCAACCTGGTTTGCAGTCTCCACAGATGCCGCTTCGCCTCCGGGTCCTCCTGCTGACATATTATGAACCTCCTGTAAGCATTGCTACACTCGGGATTGTTACTGCGATGATTCCGCAGAGAAGCGATGCAATGAAGCATGCAAGAATCGCCTTTGGCAATCGCTTGAACTTCGGATCATGGAATCCCTCGATCGTTCCCTGGATGTTGTATGACGGCAGCACCGCATTCACCAGAAAGACACCTATCGCGAATATGCTTGAGATTGCGGGATCGCCGTTCACCCACATCAACATGCAGTAGATAAGTGATCCGCCGAGACCTCCGAGAAGACCTCCGATTGCGCCGCTCACGAAGCATACCGTTGGGATGCCCTGTCCGACGGTTCCCGGCGCAACATACGGCGCCTGCGGATCTCCGGTGATCGGGTCGTAGTCTCTCTTCGCTGATGCCGGCGGTACGCCCACACCATAGATGTAGACCCAGTTTCCGACAAGCATCGTTACAGTGATCATGATCATCGCACCAACAGCGCCAGTTGCGCATATCAGGACGATCTCTGTTATTCCGGGTGTGCCTGCTGCTGATAGAGTCATGTACATATATCCTGCAGCAAGAAGCCCTGTGAGTCCTGAACCAGCAGCGAGCTGCACGGTTCCTGTTCCGATACCGGTTGCCTGCGCCATAGCCGCAGGAGCGCCGCCTACCGGAACGAAGTGAACACCGACCGCGATACAGATACCACCAATGATGATTCCTATAATCGACGGCAAGTTGTCCATAAGCATTCCTACAATAGTAATATCGCTCATGCCTCTATATCTCCTGCATATTCCGGGAACGGTCCATATTTCTTCCTGGCATAAGTCTCGATCTTCCGGTTGTATACAACCAGTAACAGGACGATCAGTAATCCCGCGATAACAGCACCCCATCCATTAAGGACTTCTGTGAATGCTGTTGATCGCCAGTTGTCAAGGAATACTACCATCCCGAAAGCAATGCCTGTTGCAGGTCCTCCGAACTTCGAGCAGAACCATGCGTTGTCCATCGACGACCTTACGCCTGCCTCTGCAAACCGGGTGATATTCCCGGAGTCGGCAGCGTTTAGTCCGGATCCGAACTTGAAGTCCTGGAACTCCCTCTCCGCACCGTAATGTACGTCACCTGTGGATGATCCGATCGCACCGACACAGAGTCCCCAGATCAGCGCAATTACTGGAAAAGGGAACGGATGTCCGATCAGATTCTGATTCCACATAACGTACGAAATCAAGACGATGCAGAACGTCGCTATGTATGCGTGTCCCATTATTGAAAGGATCTGGTTACGCAATACATCAAGATACACGTACTGGTTAAACCGGGTCTGACTTGCGTTTCTTCCCAGATACGAAGTGGTAGAGAAGACGCCGTTTAAGAGCGCAGCAACGAATGCGCCGATTGCGATTGCAATAAGCGGCGATGCACTCATCACCGACTCGCTCATCAGCACCATTGCAACGCCCGCGCCTACGGCACAGTACATCGCATTGGATGGTGGTTCACCAGAAATAGCTTTGTTAAATATTCTGTGCGGATAGCCAACCTGTGCAGCCAGCTGAACCTGTGAATTCGGATTGCTCTGTGATCCGATATCTGATTCAAGGTCTTCGCTGCATCCTGCTACCGTGGCTGCCGCACCCATGAGGGCTACAAGGCCCATACCCATTGCGGGATCCATTCAATTCCTCCTATGTTTTGTTTTGACCTGTATCACATAAGACCAGGCCAGTGACCAATTGGTCGAATGGTTGCGAATTGCTATGATAAGGGATACTATAAACCTTTCGAGTGTGCGACCGCTGTCAACCTGCCAAACTGCGGCATAACTGCCACTTGGTCATAAACATCCCTTCAATCATGTTAAAATGTCCGGAACGGTTCTGTTTGTTCGGGGACTCTTTTGCTGTTTTCCAGTTATAAAGCCGTTGGCGCCTTTAATCCGCGTAATCCGTGTTGATGGCTGCGCTATAAGGGTTTTAGCCACATTGCCTCCGAAGATGCTTCGCATTCTGCGATCTGTGAAGCCATACGCACTACGAAAGTATGATAGGGGTTTGGGCAGCGCCGGAAGTCCGTTGAAACGATGGCTCGATCCCCAGTTGGATCGCCTCGATTTCCAGTTACCTCTATGGAATAGCGAGAAGCCGGATAAAATCAGTGTGAACTCTCCCCGCCCCACCCACGCACCAGTTCCTCCGACCACGCGCCATCGCAGACGATCATCTCGTCCTGCATCCACTCTGGCAGATACTGGCGCACACCAAGCCCCTTCGACTGCGAGAACCTCGAATCGCAGAGCACCAGAACCCCGGTCTCTTCTGCCGACCGGTGCACCCTTCCGAGTGCCTGAAGCGCCTTATTGATCGCTGGAAGCGTGTATGCGATGAACATCCCTTTATCTTTCCCGTATTTTCTCTGGTAATACGAATTGACCAGTTTCTGCACCTCTGAAAATGCAGCCAACGGAAACCCGATAACGATGGCACCTTTAAGTGCCTCTCCGTGATAATCGATCCCTTCACTCATCTTTCCACCACAGACCGCCAGCAAAACCCCTTTCTGCTCACTGTTTCCGGATTCAAAGAACTCACCTAAAATATGCGGCACCTCTGCCGCTTCTTTTGGTTCAACATACATTTTTTTCCCGGAGTCGTAAGCCGTTTGCCCACAGTACTCAAGATACTGATCCATCATGAAATAGGATGTGAAATAAACGGCAACGTTGCCAGGCACACCATTTATCAGGGCAGCTATGTGCAGTTCGATCTCTCTTCGATTGTTGGCATCGTTTCGGTGTGCAGACCGACTGGTTGCGTCCTTTGCCCCGAGCACGAGCCGTTTCTCCTTCGGGAACTGGTTCGGGATATTCAGCTTCTCTACCCTCCCGTTCTGCCCGAAATAGTACAGTTCGTAAGCGTCCGCAGGCGAGAGCGTTCCTGAGATCAGTATGGTGGCGTGGGCTGTATCGGCAAGTCCGGATATGACCGGACTCGGATCGAGACTGCGGATCTCAAGCGACAACCACTGACCATCCCTCAGCGATTTTACAGGGAGGTATGCGGAATCGCTCTTCGAGAAATGAGCCATGAACAGGAATTCGGCGACGCGCTCAAGAAAACCCTCTGCCGACTCGGAAGACTTCTGTTTTCGCTTTTTGACCTTCTGCGCAAGCTTCAAGAGGTCAGCCATAGTCTGTTCATCATCCCGCGCCAGTCCGCCGCCCGCGTATACGAAGTCCGCAAACATCCCCGGATCGAACCATGCCTCCGCCTGGGTTTTGTTCTGCCAGCGATCGAGCGTTCTCCCCATGTACGTCTGTATTCGGAAAAGAACCTCTTTCGCAGACCGGACTTCGCCCCGATCTCCTGGAAACTGGTTCACTTCGGTAATCGCCTTATCGACGATGTACGTGGTGATGATGTCGCTGTTAATGTTCCTGACGGCGTCTCCGAGATTGTGCGCCTCGTCTACGAGGAGAATCGTGTTTTCCGGGTTTATCTCAAGCCAGTCGAAGAGAGCATCACGCATCGTGTCGTCGAATACGTGGTTGTAATTCAGGATGATGATGTCGGCATTCTTAGCACCTATCGCCATCACCTCGTACGGGCATGTGTGCGTGCACCGATTGTGCAGTTCTTCAGGATACAGGATCTCCCACAGAATCGCCTCACTGTCCTTTATCGCCTGTTTCGATGGTCTGAAATTCTTTAAACCCTCGACGGTGTACACTTCCTTCGAATAGAGATAATGGGGGCAGAATGTGCGATAGCCCGGTGTCTCGTCCCTTACGGCTGCTTCAATCGAGGGATCGGTTCCCGGATCGTAGACATTGTACTCCTTCGCTGAACGGTTGTTCTGTCTGATCTTCTCATCCAGTTTCGCCTCGAGAAAGTCCATCGTGAACACCTTCATGAGATCGCATCCGGTGTAGACGTTCTCAAATTCGCCGGCGAGTTTGCACATCTTGTGCTTCCCAACGAGGTATGCGACCTTTGGGACGTGATCCGTGTGCTCCCTGATCTTCTTGATCTCGCCTAAGTAGACCCCGATCTGGCTTACGGTCCGGAGCGCAACAACGATCTTGTTTTCGCCGCGGTTTGCAAGCAGTGACGCGATGATGCTCGTCTTTCCACTCCCTGTCGGCGCATCGATCATCAGGACCCGGTGCTCGCCGGTACATACGACCTCCTGCACCCGGTCAAGCATCGTGTCCTGATGCGGGCGGAAGGATGGATACGGAAACCAGTCTTTGTAGTTTTGGGTCATCGTTGGTGGTTATCTTTCGTAATTAGCAGAAGCATCCATCATATAGTTAATCTATCTGTGTGCCTGTTGTTACCATTCAGCAGTGCCAGTGTGTGCAAGTATGAACGCAGTTGCTACACCCGCTGCAAACTCAGGAACGGATGAGAGCTGGTATCGATCAGATCAATCAGTTGCGCGTTTTTTGGGCGGCGCCTCGTGCGACACCGGCGGGAGCGATAGATTCACTATAACATCTGCCCATCTGGTATTGTAGACACGAGGTGAAAATTATGAGCGCGACCACAATGGAGGCACTTGAAAAGAAAGTAAATGTTCTGGAAGCAGAGCTATTAACACTAAAAAGAAGTTCAGGTGTGGAAACGGAGCGAAAAGACTTGAATGCATGGGATCAACTGGAGACGATCGGTGCAGAGATCAGCAAACTATGGAAGAGCGAAAAACCAAGCTGGCAGCTAATATCAGAGTCCAGACGATAATATGTATTGCATCGATGCCAGTGTGTTGATAAACTCGGCGATAGTGAATGAAGAGTTTCACGAGTACAGTAAAGGATTACTCGCAGTCATCAAAGAACGCGAAATCATGGTAGTTGTCCCGGAAATCGTTTTGCCGGAAAT
>QBUV01000138.1 GCA_013572355.1 Candidatus Methanogaster sp. | reverse complement strand
ATTGGGTACGCCGTCGCCGTCAGAGTCGGGGATGGATTCTTCTTCAGGTTCTTCTTCTGGTGGGGCTGGCTGTTCTGGTACTGTGCGTTCGACAAATGGGTAGAACCGAATGTCAGAGTCGTGTGCGGTCTTGAAGTACATATCCTCCATGATCGTTCTGGTGGTTCCGGCGCCCAGATCGATGGCTTCATCGTTTTTGAGGACAGTTCCATCGGAACCCGTTGCCACGACCCCCATGCATCCAAACCTATCGCCGGTACCGATCTCCAACACATCATCATCGATCAGGAAGACGTACTTTACCTGCACGATGTTGGACTCGGTGCCCCTGAAGACAGCAGCCACATAACAGGTGAAGACCGGCACATCATCCTCTCCGCCGATGTCTGGGGTGTATGCGTACACGCCGCCGGATGAAGTGACTTCGCTATCGATTTCCTTGCCGTTCTTGTAAAGCGAGAACCAGACCTTATCTCCCTCGAGATCGATCTGCCTGGCAGTGAGTGCAAATCCGCCGCCAATAGCCCATGCTTCGCCGGTTGCCAGCGTCTTCTTATCATCACCCTCGAACTCGACCAGCAGTTCGCAGAGTTTGTCGGCTCTGTCATTGATCGCCACACACTGCCGCCCTACCCAGCCCTCTGTCAGATACCCCTCATGCCCGTCAACGGTCAGTTCGGTGTTCTCATAAAGTACGTACTCCCGGTAGACCGGGCGGGTCGTGTAGGATAGATTTCCTTCACCGATTGTCCGGTTGAGTCCCGATAGCGTGCCGGGCACAATCTCCAGCGTCTCGGTTGACGTATCGCTATCGAGGTCATACCAGAAAGCAGCGAAGTTGGAGGCGTTCCATACGATGGCAGTACTCTGGTTTCCATTCTGCCTCCGAACCGCACCGCGAACCTCGTACGTTCCGGGTTCCGTCAGTTCGGAGACTGGAGCGAATCGGAGCGTCTCGTTGTCGGCAACAACAAGTCTGATGTCACCCATGAGATCGATGGTGGCACCTTCCGAAAGAGTGATGTTATCGTAATTCTCCATCAGGATCGTGTTGCTTGAAGTGCTTACAATCTCCATCTCGCCGTAAGTGTTGCCGGGTTTTACGGATTTGTAGTTCTCTGATATCTGGAAGATTCCCTTGATCACGAGCATATCCGTCTCTGTGCCTGAAAAGACGCTATCGACGCTGATCGCAATGAGTGGAACATCGTCTGCCTTTCCGATGTCTCTTGTGTAGACGTATGTTGCCGGCGTATTATCGATGATACCGGTGTCAACACTCTCTCCGTTCCGGAGCAGTTCGATCTGAGCCTTATCTCCGTTGATATCGAGTTGTATGATCTTTAACTCATAACCTTCCGCAAGTTCGAGCGATGCACCTGTGGAGATCATATGTTTGTCGTCTTCATCGATCAGGACTTTGCTGAGCATCTTGTTTGAGACGAGACTTATGGTTTCGTCTGTTATGTCAGAATCGGTGTTGGTGTTGTATCCTGCAAAGTACGTCTCTGCCATGAAGCTCATCGCATCATACTCACCCCAACCGCTGTAATCGAAGGTAACCTCCCTAATCTCGGCTACATACTCAATCTCTCCCTCATTGATTGTCCGATCGTACTCGGACAGCGCACCGGCTGCAATCGTCAGCGTCTCGGTCATCAAATCGTCGTCTGGATCGTACCAGAATGCAGCGAAGTTAGAGGCGCTCCACAAAATATCCTCAGTCTGTGCACCAGTAAGATTCACCACCTCGCCGCGGATCTCAACAGGCGCGTCCGCAGGACGTGGTGTCGGTGTTGGTGTCGGTGTCGGTGTGGGAGTAGGGGTCGGTCTGGGATCCGGGGCAGTGCATGCACGGTTGACGTACGGATAGTACCTGTAATTGTCAACCCCATTCCCGTCCCTGTCATCAGCAACATGGATCCGGAGATCCTCCGCGATCCGGGTATCGGAATCCATGCGAAGATCGATGTTTTCGCTGTTTACGAGTCGAACCGATTCGGGCGTGATCGTTTCCGCCTCCATCATGCCCGCCCCCGTCTCGATGACGTTGACGAGATCATCATCGATCAGCATCGCGTATTTGAGTTGTGTGAGATTGGTCCAAGTGCCGCAAAAGATCGCGTCCACATACACGCTGAAGATCGGTACATCAGCCTCCGCCCCCATATCCTCCTGATACACGAAGGTGCTCGTTGTCGGAGCGTTCCACATCGCAACGTCATAAGCGCCGGGAAAGCCGCTGATACTCATACGGTTGCCAAACCAGTCTCCGGATTCATGCGGCTGGATAACCGATGATGCTACCTCCGCACCGTCCTTGAAAAGTGAGAGCCAGACCTTATTTTCATTGCAATCGATCCGCGTCGCAACAAGGAAGTACCCGTTCCCGAGATCCCACTCATCCCCTGTTGCAAGCGTCTTCTTGTCGCACCCATCCATCTCAAAGATGATTGGCGATAACACATACGGCTTGCCATTGACAGCCATGTATCTCTCGCCAAACCATCCGATCGCGAAGTATTCGCCGATCTCGGAGTTTGTGTAGCATGACTCTGTCCGGTATGCGGTATATGCGAGATCGCCGCTCTCGATGGTATCCGGTACTGCAACGGTCGATGTGAGCGAGTCCGACATCAGGTTCCGGTCCACATCGTAATAGAGTCCTGCAAAGTTCTGTCCGGTCCAGGTGAACGGAGCGATCTGGGTTGCAGCGTCCACGACTTCGCCGCGGATCCAAACTTCATCCAACGCCTTGCATTCAAGTTCTACTTCTACAGGTGTTTCCACCTCTGTTGGTTCCGGGACTGCTGTTACTATTACCACTGGCGTTGGCGTCTCATTCCATCCCGGCGGGTAGGTGCCGTTACCGCCACCGCCGCCCTGCGTCTCGTTCATCTCCGCGCCTGCTGATATGCTGAACACAGCAACCGTAAGCGCAATCAGTATAATCATTCGTCTGTTCATATTTGCACCTCCTTAATGCAGATCCGAAAGTCTGCATTCACGATTGTACATGCATACAGACCCCCTATAAAGTTTTACCCTCAAGGCTTGCCGCACCGACCTGACACCACAGACCAGGACAGCCCCCACCAGAAACCCTGATTAGCCATGAAGGCGATACATCTGGTATATGACCTCATTTAAGGAATTTGCAGATTCCTGCGAGACGATCGAGGGGATCGCAAGTTCGCTTGAGATGACGACTGTGGTATCGTCCCTTCTCCGAAGGATCAGTGAATCCGGCGATCCCGACACCGAACTCGCAATCGTCTCCAGATTCATCATGGGCAGGGTATTTCCTGATTGGAGTGATGTCGAACTCGGTGTCGGTCCCTCGCTGTTGTATGACGCGATATCGAGGGCGTCGGGCCTTCCTGTGAAGCGGATCAAGCAACTGGTGCGTGAGACCGGCGACGTTGGCGAGACCGCAAAAGTCGCACTCGAGAAGGGGGATGAGGCATCGAAATCGCAGACAACGTTTCTCGATTTCACTGGCGCTGGCGGCACGGCTCCTGCGGCACGGCAAACCATCACCATCGCGGACGTCTTTGAGAGGATGAACTCGATCGCTCATGCGTCGGGCAAGGGTTCGCAGCAGACGAAGGTAAAACACCTGCAGTATCTATTCGGCACGGCATCCCCTGTTGAATCGAAGTATCTGGCACGCATCGTGCTTGAGGAACTCAGGATCGGTGTCGGAGAAGGGATCGTCCGGGATGCCATTGCGCAGGCATTCGGGGAGGACGTGGGTGCGGTTGAGCGGGCTTACATGCTGATAAACGATCTCGGCGAGGTTTCTGTGACTGCGCTTCACCATGATCTTGATGCGGTTGCGATCAGGATCGGCAGACCGATCAAACCGATGCTTGCGCAACTTGGTAGTTTCGATGATATCACAACGGTGTATGCAATCGAATGGAAGTTTGATGGCACGCGGGTGCAGATACACAAGGACGGCGACCACGTCCGGATATTTTCAAGAAGACTCGAAGACGTGACGAACTCGCTTCCTGATATCGTGAAACTGGTAAAATCCCGGATAACCGCGAATCAGGCGATTCTCGATGGTGAGGTGGTTGCTGTCGGGGCTGAGGGGAAGCCACTTCCATTCCAGGAGATCCTGAAGCGGTTCCGGCGGAAGTACGACATATCAGCGATGGTGCAGAAGATCCCGCTCTACCTGAATCTCTTCGATATCATGTACCTTGACCGCGTCTCGCTGATCGATGAGGATCTCCGTGCCCGCAGAGCACGGCTCGAGGAGATCGTGGAGCCGCATGAGCAGTTCAGTGTGGCAGAGCAGGTGTTGACAGACGATCCTGCTATAGCGCACGCAGTCTATCAGGCGGCTCTCGATGCAGGGCACGAGGGCGTCATGCTGAAGAACCCGGATTCCCTGTATTCTCCAGGAAAACGTGGCAAGAACTGGCTTAAGGTGAAACCGATCATGGAAACCCTTGATCTCGTCGTTGTAGGAGCGGACTGGGGCGAAGGGCGGCGTGCGAACCTGATCGGCTCGTACTTGCTTGCATGTTACGACACGGATACCGGAGCGTTCCTTGAGATCGGCAGGGTCGGCACAGGCATAACCGATGAGCAGTTAGCAGAACTGACCGAACTGTTTTCGCAGTATATCATCTCAGAGGATGGGAAGGCGATTGAGTTGCAGCCTGCTGTTGTCTTTGAGATCGCGTACGAGGAGATCCAGAAGAGCAAGCATTACGCGTCGGGGTATGCGCTTCGGTTTCCGCGGCTGGTTCGGGTGCGGTTTGATAAGACGCCGGAGGATGCTGATAGTGTTGAGCGGGTGGAGCGGCTGGCTGGGGTGCATGGATAGCACAATAAAAAAGAGCTGTTAACCGGACTCTGGTGTTCGACCGGAGAGCACGAATGCCTTACTTAAAGTCAACTCCCACACACCCAAAAACTTCATGCAACCGTAGCCGGAATTGCTGCCGATTGAAAAGGTAATATAACAACACAACAGAGAGAATCGTATGCATAGTATCCTGAAAAGGGATGGAAGAATTACCAATTTCAAAAAAGAGAAGATAACTGCCGCTATACACAAAGCAGTCCTCGCCACAGACGCAAACGATGAAAAACTCGTCGAAAAACTTACAGACGAAGTTGTCGCACTGATCGAGAAACGAATTCAAGGCATTCCTACTGTCGAGGATGTGCAGAATATCGTGGAGGAGGTTCTTGTCAGACACGGATTGTATGAGGTGGCAAAAGCCTACATCCTGTACAGGGAGAGAAGAAGCGAAATCAGGGACGCAAAGAAGTTCTTTGGGGTCTATGATGAACTGAAGTTAACAGTCAATGCGATCGAGGTTCTGAATAAGAGATACCTGATGAAGGATGCGGCAGGAAACATCATCGAGACGCCAGATCAGATGTTCGGAAGGGTTGCGAAGGCAATTTCAGGTAAATCAGAGGAATTTGAGAAGAGATTCTACACATCGATGAGGAATCTCGAATTTCTGCCAAATTCCCCGACATTGATGAACGCAGGCACAGAACTCGGTCAACTCAGTGCATGTTTCGTGATACCTGTTCCGGATTCGATCGGAGATATCTTCGGTGCACTAAAGGCGATGGCGATCGTTCAGCAGAGCGGCGGAGGCTGTGGATTCTCATTCTCAAGATTGAGACCGAAAGGAGATATCGTGCGATCAACGATGGGAAGCGCATCAGGTCCGGTCTCTTTCATGCGCATCTTTGATGTGACAACCGATGTCATCAAACAGGGAGGGCGGAGACGCGGGGCAAATATGGGCATCCTGAACGTGAACCACCCCGATATCCTAAATTTTATAACTTCCAAGGAAAAAGAAGGAGTTTTAAGGAATTTTAATATCTCTGTTGGCGTAAATGATGATTTCATGGAAGCGGTGAAGAAGCACAGGGATTATGAGTTGATCAATCCGAGAAACGATGAATGCGTGCGAAGTCTTGGTGCGGATGACGTCTTTGACCTGATAGCGACGATGGCATGGAGAACAGGCGACCCCGGTCTGGTCTTTCTCGATGAGATTAACGCACATAACCCAACTCCGAAATACCGGATAGATTCTACAAACCCATGCGGAGAGGTCCCTCTACTGGACTGGGAATCATGCAATCTCGGATCGATAAATTTAGCAAGGATCATCCGGAAGAACGATATCGACTGGGAAAAATTGAGAGACTTAACCGAGATTGGGGTCTGTTTCCTCGACGATGTGATCGATGCGAACAGATACCCCCTGCCCCGGATTGGAGAGATGACCAGAGCAAACCGGAAGATCGGTCTTGGTGTCATGGGATTTGCAGAGATGCTGCTCGAACTTGGGATGCCATACAATTCAGAGGAAGCACTGGATCTTGGCAGGAAATTGATGAGATTTGTGACGAGTGTTGCAAGGGAGACATCTGTCGGGCTCGGTGAGGCGCGGGGACCATTTCCAAATATCGATGAGAGTATATGGAAAGGCACGAATATGAGAAACGCAACCCTGACCACCATCGCCCCAACAGGAAGCATCTCGATTATTGCAGGAACAACATCAGGGATCGAGCCGCTGTTTGCTGTCTCCTTTGTCAGAAATGTTCTTGATCATGCGAGACTGGTGGAAGTTAATCCTATATTTGAAAGGGTTGCCAGGGAGAGGGGATTTTATAGCAGGGACCTGATGATTGCGATCGCAAAGACCGGTTCTGTGCAGGATCTTGACATCCCAAAAGATGTGAAGGATCTGTTTGTTACCGCTCTGGATATCGATCCGGATTGGCATGTCAGGATGCAGGCAGCGTTTCAGGAGTCTGTGGACAATGCAATCTCAAAGACGATCAATCTGAGAAAGGATGCAACCCCCGGGGATGTGAGAAAAGCGTTTCTGCTGGCGTACGAATTGAGATGCAAGGGCATAACCATCTATCGATACGGCAGCAAGAGCGAACAGGTGTTATCATTTGGGGAGTATGTGAGTGCTGAATCCGATTATTCGGGCGGATGCCCTGATCGGAGTTGCCCTTACTGATAACGGACGAATAAAGCACTAATCTTAAGTGCTCGTGACATGGACGAAAAAGAGAGAGAAAGTTATGCCAGAAAATAAGAAACAATCCACCCAACGTGACCCGTTACCAGAGGACTTCGGTTCGCTCGAAGAGTTTTGGGCATTCTGGGACACCCACAGCACTGCCGACTACGAAGATCAGATGGAAGATATGGATGTGGATATAGACATCCGCTCAAGCAAGGTATATTGTGCTGTGGCAAAAGACCTGCTCGCTCAGTTGCGAACTCGGGCACGCCAAGAAGGAGTGTCGACAGAGACGCTGATAAACCTTTGGCTCCAGGAAAAGGCGGCGGCAGTGGCGTAGGGGGAGCTTCCACCATCGCAAGAATCGATGAAACTTCTTGCAAACCATGGTCGACCTCATCCTCAAGATGCAGAGATACCGCTTCCTTCAGATTCTCTATCGCTTCATCTATTGTCCTGCCCTGTGTGAAGACGTCGATATTCAATGTTCGAGCGCAGTAATATTCTCCATCAAAATAGATTTCTGCTTTTACGATTTCTGACATTCTTCCCTTTCTCCATTTAACGCATAACCCCCATATCGGCTCGCGGGATTGGGGCTGATCGAGTCGCATCACCCGATATACCGCAGGTCTTCGTCGCCCCTGTTCATCGATTCCTGCATCTGCTGCATCTCCTGCAGTTTCGCAACGACCTTCTCCATCTCTGCGGCGTGTTCATCGAGCGCCTGCGTGTCCACCTCGATTCCAAGCGCCTGACTGAGCACACGCAGCACCGCCTGCGAACTCTTCGGATCGACGAGATACCCTGAGGTGATCCCCATCAGACATGCCGCATCGATACCTTTCGCTTCACTCATCGCAAGCATAATCCCTGAAATACCGACGATCCCGCCCCACGGCTCGTTCTCCTGAAATTCGACGCCATATCCGGACAGTTCTTCGATCAGGTCAGGATTATTGACCGCGCCGACCACGCTGTCGGCATCCTCCAGTTGATAGGTTGCATAACCGCCGAGCGTGTAGATCCGGGATACACCAAGCTGCTGCGCGATGTCCAGAAACGCATCGCAAAGAATGTAGTGTCCTTCGTTTGTCACGCTCTGGTAATCCCCAACCAGAATCAGCAGATCGTCCCCCTCCTCTGAGTGGTGCGCATACAACTCATTCCGGGACATTCTGACCGTGCTATCCTCAAGCGCAATCACCTGCGGCGGCAGATGGGTGGAGTAGATATCAATGATCCGCTCTGCATGGAGTTCGTCGATCAGGTGCTCGGCAACCAGTTTGCCGACATGCCCAACGCCGGGCAATCCCTCGATCAGGATCGGGGATTGGAGTTCGATATCCTGCAAGATATGGATGGTGATATCACTTGTGAATGTCAGCGCCTGATCGCCCTTTATTCTCGTTATGGTGGGGTTTGTCATTGTGATCAATCGGATTCGATTCTCGGTGCGAGGACGTACTTAACCTTGCAGTCGCCACTTGTGGGTTCAAATTTGATGACCACCGGGAGATCGCGCCCCAGGTCGATAACAATCTCACCTGCACCGCCAACGCCCTTGCTGATATCAGTCAGATAATCCAGTGAGTAGAGCGACCTGACCTCGGCGGGAGCGATGCTGATCAGATCCGAGCCGGTCAGATCGAGTCTGACATGATCGGTGTCGCCAGTCGCTTCCATGAAGAAGACGCCGTCGTGCACGCCCATGCTCATGTGATCGCTCACCATCTCAGCAGCCTTGATCATCCGCTTAAAGACGCTACCCGAAACCGCAATCTCCGCAGGAAGATCAAGCGCAGGCACCGATGGCGCCTTTCGCATTGTGGACGGGTCGAGCAGGGATAAGGTGTACGAAAGCCCGCTCATGCTAATATCGAGTTTATGCGTATCAGGATCCAGCTCAAGTTCGATCTCCCCGCTTCTGTTCGCCATTCCAAGAATTTCAACAAATCTGCTCAGGTCGATACCAATTTCACCCTCTGTCCCCTCAAAGAGTGTGAACGCATCGTTGGATAATTCGAGTGAGACCATTGCCGCGTTTGCAGGATCGACTGCACGAGCCGACAGACCCTCCGGAGCGATCTCGAATCGCGCCTCGTCGACGACTGCTGACACCGCTTTGATCGCATCCTGCAATACCTCTGCGCTGATGATTGCCTTAAACATGTAAATTTCCTCCGATAATATAACAGGATATGATTGCATATATTATTAATCCTTGCAGAGGGTGGCCAGGTTATCGTAGTGCCGGGATTTTGCCGAGTTGGCAGCACTTGCAAACGGAGGCGTCACGCCATCTGGTATTACTATGGTTTTAAATAGTCTACGTGACAGTTTTTATCACGAATGCACACGTTTGGACGAATAACACGAATTTATCAGTGTCGATTCGTGGCATTCGTTTATTCGTGCCCATTCGGGATTGATTCAACATCACGCAATACGACACTCTCCTGCAAACACGAAAGATAATGCGCTTGTTGCGACCCGATCATGCACATCAGACACTCCGGACAGGAGTTACAGGCAACACCCAACCATGCACAGAAATAACCACGACACAGACACACCGGTCAAGCACGACATGCACATACGAATCGTCCTCAATGAGCCACTCTACGAGGGAAACATCGGATCAACTGCCCGGGTTCTCAAGAACTTTGGATTTCAGGATCTGGTGCTCGTGAATCCCTGCCCGATCGGTTCTGAGGCATGGATGATGGCGCAGCACGCACGGGACCTACTGAATGGTGCATTGATCTGTGAAACACTTGGTGAAGCAATCGCGGGTTCCGATCTCATCATCGGAACGACCGGGATGCGCGGGGGGACTGCTGGAAGACATGTCCGGATGCCTGCGCATTCACCGGGCGAAGTGCGCGAGAAGTTAAGCGGCAGGGCAGGAACCGTGTCTATCGTATTTGGGCGGGAGAATGACGGGCTCACGAACGAAGAACTGAAGATCTGCGACCTCCTGATAAGCATCCCGACCAGCGAAGAGTACCCGATCATGAATCTCTCGCACGCTGTCGCGGTGGTGCTTTATGAGTTGTGCGATATCGAGATCGGGAGCGTCTTGCTTGCGAATCGGTGCGATCTCGATCTGCTGTACGACCACATCGAAGCCGTGCTCTGCGATCTCGGCTATCCCGAGCACAAGAGGCAGAAGACCGCGCTGATGACAAGGCGGATACTGGGGCGGGCAGAACTGAGCGCAAGGGAGGTCTACACGCTGCGCGGGATTCTAAGGCTGATCGACTATCACAACAGGTAGTCGAAATCCGAGGGGAATTTGTGATCTCTGTAAGACTTGGTGATCGGCATCTCATCCCTCATCCGCCGCCTGCAAGATCATCAGCGCATCGAGCGATGTGACCCAGTGGTCGCCGTTTACGTCAGCGTGCGCACGGGCGTCGCACGAGGTGGAACCGCCGCCGACTGCGATTGTAAGCGCGATCGCGGCATTGGCAGAGGTGATCTTTGTCGCCGTTGAGGTCGTAACGTGGTGACAAGTCACGCGCAGAGGGTTTAAACAGAAATGCCATGAATTGGGGCGCCATAGCTTATCCTGTATGTATGCCCCATTATGTGCAGCCCCTCTAATGCTTCCTGATCCATTGCATGCATCTCGATATCTCTGAGCCTATCAACAACTCCTGGCGGATAATATCGCTCCCCGCATCCAGCACATACACCTGCTATGACGTTTTCCACCACAACGAAGTCATTTCCGACCCTCACTGTCTCACTGACCTCTTTTTCTTCAACTTTTCCGCCGCATATCGCGCATT
>QBUV01000137.1 GCA_013572355.1 Candidatus Methanogaster sp. | reverse complement strand
TACAGCAGCAGGCAGTGCTGTGTAAATGACCCCGCCTCATCCGAATCGGATCACTTCCCCACAACCCTCGCGTCCAGCACCTTGAGAACACCCCGGTCCCCGTACCAGGCTCTCTCAGTCTCCACAAGTTCGATCCGCTCCTTGAAATACGGAGCATCAAGAACAAGAGTTTCGTATTCACCGCCTTCTCCGCAGAGATGGATGCGGTACCTCCTGTGAAGTTCCTGCAGATCACGTATCACGCCCTCATCGATCCGCACCCCGAGCCACTCTTCGCCCATTCCGCCTGCTGCAACTTGGACGATCCTGATATCCATCCTCGCCGCCATCTCGCGGAGCAGTTCATCTGCATTCCTGTGCCAGAGCGGCGCATACATCGCAATTCCGAGCGTTTCGCAGACCTTCCGGACGCGGGATTCCTGGTACACCGATTCGATTGCGCCCACGATGACACCGTCGATATCGAGGCTACAGAGAACGTCTGAAAGATCGTCGAGTTCCTCTTCCTTCCTGCCGTGCGATTCCTTCAGGATCAGAGGGATTCCGCACGCCTGCGATATCAATCTCACGATGTCGATGTTTATCGAGTGATACATGTACGAATCGGGATTCTGCGGCTTTATCGCAACAAGGTGCGTCACCTCATGCCCAGCCGTCAGTGCTTCGTAGAGTGCATAACATGAATCCTTTCCTCCTGAGATGAGTGCTGCGAGTTTCATTTTCTTCGCCATGGTGTCAAGTTGCTCGGATGTTAGAATCGGGGATCGAATGCACTACCTCACCACAACCCCTGCATACCCGACCACCTCTGCCATCGGCTGCACATCCCCGCTGTTTGAGTAATTGAGCAGTCTCGCAGAATTCGCGCCAAGCCCCCTGCAGACCCGCATCATCACAGCGATCGGACCGTGTCCGCATACCGAAGCGTCCCGCTCACGGATCCGTGAGTAAAACTCGGTGACGTTTAATTCAAGCAGCGGTTCGAGCACGTAATGATCGATGTCATACGCAACAGCTGCCGGCTTATAATGCGTGAAATCGGATGATGCGATCACAACAACCTTCTTGTCGGTCTCTGAGATCGCATCCATCAGTTCGTCGCTCACATCGCGTGTGGTCTCCTCGTCCTGCAAGCCCATGCATACGGAAACGATCTTGAAGTCCTTAAAAAGCGTCTGGAGAAACGGGAGCTGGACCTCGATCGAATGCTCGTACTGGTGCGCGCTCTCATCGACATCGATGATGCGCCGCGGAAGCGACTCGATGAGATCGAGATCGGAATCGACATCCCCAAGCGGCGTACTCCATGTATCGGACGATACCGAGACCATGGAGCCGTATCCTGTGTGGTTTGGTCCGATGATCACGAAGGTGTCGGCATTCGGGAGTGCTGCGTACACATGCGCGGCTGTTCTCCCGGAGTACATGTATCCGGCATGAGGCACAACCGCGCCCGTGATCGCTGGATCCGGGTTGATCGTTATGCCTGAAAAGTATGATTTGATATCCTTTTTCAAGGTTCTGGGGTTTGATGGATAGAACTGCCCTGCGACTACTGGGATTCTCATGATGGCTCACCGATCATACAGATGCCCTTTCCAGACTTATGTCTAACGCATGGGCGAGGTTGCCATGACCCGGACGCGGGGACTATCAGGTGTGGTGGTGTGGTGGTGGGCGGTGTGGTGGGGGTGGACACGCGAAAGTGTTTTAGATCCCAAAGCAAGAGATAAATACAACCGCTGAAAAATATGAACAGGTATTTATCATGCTCTCAGCAAGCCCAACCAAACCAGAGATCATCGCGATCACAATCGCGAAACTCAAACTCCACCCGGGCGACACATTCTGCGACATCGGCTGCGGCACAGGCGCGGTCTCGATCGCAGCGTCAATATTCGCGGACACGATCTACGCAATCGACATCCGGGAGGAAGCCATCACAGTGGCAGAGCAGAACTTCGCTGCCGCCGGAATCCTTGACAAAGTAACGCTTCTCCACCGCGAGGCGTCCGAAGCGATTGCAGACCTGCCTGCCGCCCGCATCGACTGCGCATTTGTCGGCGGCACAAAGAATGTCGAGAGCGTGCTTGCGGGACTCTGCGCCAAAGTCAGGGGGCGGGTGGTCGCAAATGCGGCACGGATCGAGACCACGGCTCGGATAATCGGATGCATGAAGTCGCTTGGGATATTTGAAGAGGTGATTCACGTTCAGGTCTCGAAAGGATATGAACTTGCGGGGGAGACTGCGTTTAAGCCGGCAAATCCCGTATATATTGTGGTCGGGGATACAACAGATAGTGGGATGGAGATACACTGATATACTAGTAGTGCTACAGTTTACACTGGTGACTCAAGATGTCAACTGCTGTTTCAATTCGGCTGTCTGATGATATTGCATACGAATTAGAGGGTCTTGCCAGGACTATAGAGCGTTCCAAGACGTACATCATCCGTAAGGCTATAGAATCTTATCTTCGGGAGTATGCTGACTATCTGGTCGCCATAGAACGTTTGAACGATAAAGATGACGAGATCATCTCAAGCGATGAAATGAGGAATCGCCTTGCTTTATAAGATTGAGTATAAATCATCGGTCGTTCGAGATCTAAAAAAATTGGATAAGAGCGTGGCTGGGCGGATACTCGATCAATTGAAAACGAATCTGTCTGAAAATCCAAACAGCGGTCAGCCCCTTACCGGACAATTCAAAGGGCTGTTCAAATACCGTGTAGGCGATTATCGTATCATATACACCAGAACCATGGAGGGTATACTTGTCTTACGAATCGGACACCGCAGCAAGGTATACAGGTAAAGCACGCTTTGAGGAGACGGAGACCGCGTTTAAGCCGGCAAATCCTGTATATAGTATGGTAGGGGCTGCAAGAAAACAAGGAGGAAAACAATGTTAATCGGACTTGGACTCGGACCCGGCGATCCTGAACTGCTGACGCTTAAGGCGGTGCGGATACTTAAGGATAGCGATAAGGTATTTGTTCCGGGAAAACTCGCTCTGGATCTGGTTCTGCCGTACGCGGACGCAGAGATACTCGATTTCCCGATGACGCACGACAAAACCACGCTGGACCGAACCATCGACCGTAACGCGGACGTCGTTTCCGCCGCCGCCATGCACAAACTGGTCGCATTCGGGTTGATCGGCGATCCCAACTTCTTCTCGACGTTTACCCGCCTGAAAAAGCGGATACGGGAAAAATACCCGCACCTCGTCATCGAAACCGTGCCTGGAATCAGTTCGATCACGGCATTCGCATCGAGAACCGATGCCGACATCGATCGCTCGTTCGTGGTCAGCGATGGCTCGCCTATCGCCACAAAAATTGTGTTAAAGACGCGAACGCCAAAAAAAATCAGGGACAGTCTGATCGAGGAAGGCTACACAAATTTTATCTTTGCTGAGAAGCTCTTCTCGGGTGAAGAGCGGGTAACAGATGAGATTCCGGATAAGGGCGATTATTTCAGCATATTGTGCGCAAGCAAAGGAGATGCGGAAGAGGGGCGGATCACGCAGGAGAAGGTCTATTTTGTCGGGGCAGGACCCGGCGATCCGAAGCTCTTAACGCTTCGAGGAAAGGAACTGCTCGAAAAAGCCGATCTCGTGATCTACACGGGCTCGCTCGTCGATCGCAAGATCGCTGCCAACAGCCGCGGCGAGATTATCAACAGTCACGGGCTCACCCTCGACCGACTGACCGACCTCATGGTGGGCGCGATCCGCGACAAAAAGACGGTCGTCCGGCTGCATACCGGGGATCCGTCGCTCTACGGCGCGATATGCGAGCAGATCGCGGCGCTGAAGAGTCACAACATCAACGTCGAGATCATTCCGGGCGTGTCATCGGTCTTTGCTGCAGCAGCTGCGCTTCAAACGCAGCTTACGCTCTCCGGGATCACAGAGACCCTGATCATCACCCGCCCGGCTGGCGAGACGCTTGAGGCAGACTCGATCCGGGAACTCTCAAAGCACGGCGCAACGATGGCGATATTTCTCGGGGTGAATAAGATTGCGAAGATTATGGACGATGTCGAATATCCGCCAGAGACTCCGGTTGCAGTCGTCTACCGGGCATCGTGGCAGGATGAGCAGATCATCAGGGGCACGGTTGCGGATATCGCAGAAAAGGTCGAGGCGGCAGGGATAGAGAGATCAGCCATGATCCTGATCGGCGATGCCGTGCATCCGAAAAGTTTCAGGAGGTCGCACCTATACGGATCGCAGTGATATCGTTTGAGCGAAACCGGGCGGTCGCAGAGCGCGTCGCAGGTCTCGTCGGCGGCGAGGTGATCTGGTACTCTGAATCCGCATTTCCGGATGCGTTTTCAGAGGAATCCGGGTACGATGCGATCATCGCGATCATGTCCTGCGGGATCGCTGTCCGGATGATTGCGCCGCTTCTGCGGAGTAAATGGACCGATCCCGCGGTTGTCGTGGTCGATTGCGCGCTTCGTCACGCGATCGCGGTCACTGGCGGGCATCACGGTGCGAATGAGATTGCGACAAGGCTCGAGGTTCTGGGCGCTGATCCTGTGATTACGAATGCGAGCGAGGTTGTGAAGTGAGGACGGCGCGGCTACCTGTCTGTGATTCCTTCAGCGGTATCGTTCCAGAAGACTGCATTTCAATCCCGCCACGGTCTGATTTGAACGTGCTGTTGTGTAGTATCTCCGAATCCAAGAGAATTCACAAGAACATCGAGAACGCCCAATCGAAAACTTTCTAATTTGAAGGGTCTACGATCTGTTTAAGTATTGTTAACGCGGTTTCACCACGGAGTCGAGAGTTCGTACCGTTTGAAATATCCTATCCCGATTTAAAGTCATAAAATCACCAGATAGGCGGTGCGACCAAGGTATTCCTCAGGACAATCGACCTTAGCGCTGTTTCCGAACTTTGTTACTTTCTTGATGAAATCCGTGAATTCCGCCGAGTTCGAGGTGGGTCTGAGCATTAATATATGGTCAATTTCTTTCGGAGATACTGGAAGAACCGTATCATTAATATACTACGAGTTCCTATAGTGATTATGGAATTCGGGATAGATTCAGATATTGCGTTCTTGCAACCATCCATCCCCTCAAAGATATCTGTTCCGAATTCCCAAACTATTCTAAGAGTAACGAGATGCGTCCGCATGTATTTATAAATGCTGCTATGAGCGCTGATGGAAAGATTTCGGCATACACACGAAAGCAGATACCGATTTCAGGAGAACATGACTTTCAGCGTGTTGACAGACTGAAATACGGAGTGGACGCCATTATGGTCGGGATAGGTACAGTTCTCTCGGACGATCCGAGTTTGACGGTCAAATCAGAGGAACTCAGGAAAGAACGGCTGGATCTGGGGGAAGATGAAAATCCTATCCGGATCGTTGTCGACAGTCTCGCACGCACGCCTGTGGATGCCGATATTCTCATGAAAGGGGCTGGCAGGCGGATCATACTGGTCTCCGGATCCGCGCCGGGCGTGCGTCTTGACCGACTTTCGGAGGCGGGTGTCGAGATCGTTGTTGCGGGCGAGCATCGGGTCGATCTGGCATCCGCACTCGGGCGCCTGTACGAGATGGGTGTCCGCAGACTGATGGTGGAGGGTGGCGGCCGATTGAACTGGGGCCTTCTCAGCCAGGGGCTGGTGGATAAGGTCTATGTCTACGTCGGGAACATGATTCTCGGCGGGGAATCGTCGCCGACGCTTGCCGATGGCACCGGGTTTTCTGGCATCGATGGTGCGTGCCAGCTCGAATTGATATCGCTTGAACAGATGGATAAGGGGTTTGTTGTAGAATGGCAGGTAAAATAGAAGCAATTGTATGTGATTACGACCGGACATTGACCGATGAGTCACTGGTTCTCTCTCTAAATGCGGTAACCAGTCTGAAAAGCGCGAAGGATGATGGAATAAAGGTATTCATTGCATCCGGACGAAGACTTCCGTTCCTGCTGGATGTGAATGAGAGGCACGGCTTTGCAGATGTCATCATCGCAGAGAACGGTGCTGTCATCTATGATCCGGCAGACGGTTCAAAGATCCTGCTCGGCGAAGGGCTGGAAGAACTGAAATCCGCATTTGCGGGAGTGGATTTTGTCGAGGTCGAGGAGGTGATCGTTGCAACCACGCTTCCGTATCTCAAAGATGCAAAGGAGATCATCAGGAGAAATGGTCTGTCTGTCGATATCGAGCTTAACCGGGACGATGTGATGATCATGCCGAAAGGCGTGGACAAGGGCAGCGGGATTGCAAAGGCAGCCGAGATATACGGGATTAACCGGGAGAACCTCGCATGTATCGGGGATGCCGAGAACGATCTCAAGATGTTCGGAGTCGCCGGCGTCAAGGTGGCGGTTGCGAATGCTGTTGACGTGCTAAAGGGCGAGGCAGACATCGTGTGCAGTGAACCTTATGGGGACGGCGTAAAGGAGTTCGTGCAGAGTCTGGCTACGTAATATTAATAGCATCGCAGACACCAGTCACCATGATGGCTGAGATAACAGACCGGGACACTGCCCTCTTTGAGTCGGGAATCAAACTTGGTGCCCTGTATCACCAGTTCGTTGGCTCTCCTGTCAATTTAAGCACGGCAGGCAGCTTGGAAGCGGCGATAAGGGATAGCATATCATTGCAGCCGTGTGTACAGTCGATAACAGTCGCAATCGACCGTGAAATGGTAAGGGAACGCATAAACGATTTCGGATACTGCGAACTCGAGGGCAGGATGCTTGGCGTGGAAGCGGTCATCGGATACGGTACTGCGGTTGTGCACGTCGGCATGAGGTACGATGCAGAGATGGATTATCCGATGATGTCTGTGCAGCAGATTGAGCAAATAGGGGAAATCGAGCAAAACAAACAGATCAAGCAGACTGAGGTGGGGTGAATGGTCTGTACCGGCTGTGCGCTTCTCTGCGATGATATACGGGTCGAGGAAAACGATTGCAGACACGCATGTCGGATCGGGGATGCCCACATCACAAGCACCGCGCAAATCGAAGCGATGGTGAACCAGAGTCCTTGTGATACGGATGCTGCGATTAAGAGTGCCGCCGAGATTCTTATGTCCGCAGAAAAGCCAGTCTTCGTCGGATTTGGCAATTCGGTCACAGAAGCGCAAGCGACCGGCATCGAACTTGCAGAGAAGGTGGGCGCAGAGATTAAAACGTTTCACACAGGTATTTTTGATGATATCCTCGACGGAAGGGTTAAAACCTGCACGCTTCCGGAGGTGCGGGACTATGCTGATGTTATCGTCTTTTTAGGGTGCGATCCCATGAATACGCATCCGCGCCTTCTCTCCAGGTACGCATACTACCCACGCGGCGAGAAACGACAGCACGGCTGGGAGGAGGATCGGACCGCAATCACGATCGATCTCCGCTTCTCGCACACCGCAAGCATCTGCAAGGAGGCATATACGATCGATCCGAATCGCCAGATCGAGTTTATGGACGCATTGATGGATGCGCTTTCCAATAAAGTTCCAAAGACTACGTACGACAAGAAGCGGATACTGAAACTCGCGGGCAAACTTAAGAAAGCAGAGTTCGGCGTCATTTTTGCCGGCACGTCGGCACCGCCTCGAGATGCAACCATCCGGTTGATGGACCGGCTGAACGAATCTTCTGATTTTCGTCTTCTTTCGCTTGCGCCCGGATACAACCTGCGCTCGATTGCGGAGCAGTTGCGCCAGTTGCACAATCGACCGGGCGATGACCGCGATGGTAGTAGTGACGGCAGCGGCAATGGTGGCGGCACGAATCTGCATGAAGCAGACTGCATCCTCTGTCTCGGATTCGATCTCATGAACTCGCTTCCGGCGCACGGCATCAACGGGAAGATGATCGTGATCGACCCGAATGATACCCTGACATCGAGGTATGCAGACGTTGTGATCCCGTGCGCGGCAGGCGGCATCGATGCTGCTGGCAGTGCGGTGCGCATGGACGGCGAGCCGGTGGAGCTCCCGCTGATCCGCGAGAGCGAGCGCCTGTCTGACGGTGCGATCCTGAAACGGCTTCTCGAGGTGGTGCGATGAAGATGGAGTTTGGCGAGTTTCTTGCGGCGCCAGAGTGCAGGGTCGCGATCGTTACGTATCCTGATATCTTCCGGACAGAGGCGGGGCTTAGGCACGGGAAGTTTAGTAAGGAATATCAGGAACTATCAGCAGTGATTGTTCTTGACTCGGAGGATATGGCGAAGATCGAGGTTAAGGACGGCGATCTTGTGGAGGTTTTGGGTGAAGAGGCTGCTATTGTCGTCCGAACGAAGGAGTCTGAAAAAGAGCATCCGGGAATCGGGTATATGCCTGAAGGCGCGTGGACATATATTCTTGGGGCACGTCCGGCATCCGCGAAGGTGCGCCGGTCGCAGCAGGAGATACCCGCGATCGAGGACGTGTATCGCAGGTGAATGATGTCAGCGATCCTGACCGATCCCTATTTCGCTAACGTCACCGTCTGCACGCACCCCACACCCCTATGCATCCATCGCCTCTGAGAGCATCTCGCTTAACTCGCGTCTCAGCGATTCCCCCTCCGAAAAATCCCCCGCGGTCGTTATGATGCGCAGTTCCTGTGCCGACGTGCCCGATGAGATTAAGAGTCGGAGATTGCCCCGTGCATCAGAGCGCAGCACCTTTGCGGTGGTCTTTCCCCCGGCGGCGCCCTTGACGCTGATGACCGTGGGAATGATCCGCTTTACCTTCGGATGCCATGCTACGGTCTCTGCTGCCTTCCTTCCGGTTCTGCCGCCGATTATGGTGGTGTGCGCTCCGCCGAGTTTGTTCTGGGACATGGCATCCTATTGTGCAAGATCGCATATCAAGAAACTTTGCACAACATCATGCATGCCCCGGTTTCCCGACTTAATCCTTCCTCATGCGCCTGCTGATCAGCACAGCCGCCAGGCACGCAAGGATCGCAAGAATACCAGCAAACCCGGGCTCCCTGCGCACAGGAGTCTTCGAGGTCTCAGCAGTCATGTCAGACCCGCCACTAACAGTATCAACGGGTGATGCAGCTGCCGCTGCCGCTGCCTTTTCCGATTCGGCCTTGATTTTTTCAGCGGCGTCCCCGATTGGCTCGGTTCCGTTCACAATTAGTATCGGCATTTCAGAGACGCTTATCGCCGCGTATTGCGTGAGATCAACGAACTCGACCACCGCGGGAGGGAGCATCACAGTCTGGTTCGGATCGATCTCGTATTCGAATAACTCCTCTGCTCCGGATTCGAGTACCCGTGTCACAGAGAATACGCCACTGTCTTCATCGATGGTGATGCCGCGCACCGGTATCGCTCCGACCAGTTCAGACTCCATCGGAATCTGATCGGTAATCTTCACGGATGCGGGCCTATCTCCGTCATTTTTCACGCGCACAACGATCTTCGCAGTCTCGTTCTGCTCTACAATGATAGGATCTACCGTCTTTGTCACTACGATATACGGGCCATGCACCTGGACCTTCTGCGAGTACGAAACCACGCTGTAAGTATATCCGTTCTCTGTCCAGTTAACGGCAGCGTTCCCGAGTTTGTAGGTTCCAGGCTTCATGAGACTTACCGGGTAAGCACACGTCATTACCTTACCAGGTTCAAGCGAAAAGTCCCAGTCCCACTGGTCCTGCCCCATCTCAGGGATTCTGAGCATATCCACAGGGAGCGCGCACTTCCATTTATTGAAATCGGTGGTTGCAGTTCTATGCCACGTGCCGTTCGGGACATCCGAGAGTCTTATCGACGGAATCTCGTAATCGCCCCAGTTTATCACCGTAAGGAAGATATACGGCTCGTAATTCTCATGTATCACATAAGTGACCTCAGAGGTGTACGCCTCTGCCGCCTCCTCTGCGACGATCGCATAATCACCCGTCCCGATCGCCTTCTTCACCTCGAGTACCGGAAGGATCTCGATGGTTGTCGAGTTGTCTGTGAACTGATATCTCTTCTTCTTCAAATCTTCATAAGTGAGATTCACCCATATCGCATATTCCGTCCGTTCCGGTATCGATGGGGTCTTGAAATAGACCGTGTATGTGATTTCATCCTTGCCCACCTTCTCATCCATCACCATATCAGAAGCCCCCTCGAACCAGTCATCTCTTTCACCGATGCATGGATCGCCACTGCGTACACTTATCGGTTGCTCGGTGGTTCGATTGATCATATCCTCATCGGTACCGCGATACGCCCTCACCATCTCGCAATCGGGCGGGTATTTCCCATCGATCATCTCTACCGGCTTCACAGAGAACCATGCATTCAGATGATATGCGCGCATCTCGCTATTCTTCAGTTTAATCTCTGCCTTGAAGACTGAGTTCGATCTGAATTCGGACATCTCGTCCTCATCCGCGCCGCCCGGAAGAATCGTCTTCACATCCGCCTCAAACTCTGCCGGTTTCCTGACGATGTACCTGATGGTTGCTTTCTCGCTCTTTGGATCGGTGCAGAAGCAGTCTTCCTTTGCAAACTCGCATGTGATCTTGCTAATGGCAACGAAGAAATCGTTGTTGTAGTTCCAGATTGTGCCGCCTGTGTCCCACGAACTCTCCTTTATGCTGAATGTGCTGTCCTTCTTAAGAGCGGATGCATCTGCCATGAACGGGAAGCTTCCGACGAGTTCGTAACCATCATAAATTCTGAGGTTGGCTGTTTTTCCGGAATACTCGATCTGATCGACATACTGGCTCTTGCTGCAATCCCCGCACTCATATTTATCATTTTTTATACGCTCAATCTCATCAAGATTGATTTCACTTACTTGAACATTGAAATCGTTCAACTCGATTGTGTATGTAGTGTTCAGTCCTTTGGCATCCACCTCTATCGTACTCCCCCATGCCATCTCCTTCTCTTCGACAGTGTTCACCTTCCAGTCGTTCTTCTTA
>QBUV01000081.1 GCA_013572355.1 Candidatus Methanogaster sp. | reverse complement strand
TTTCATTCAAGAACTCGGCAATGGTAACACCGGAAAATATGACGATGCACAGCACAGAAAAGATGCCTCCGAGACCGGATGTGATGTGTACGATGATTGAGTGATAATCCATCCTGCACAGTATCCCGTAAACAAAAGCAGCCGAGATCAGGGAGAGAAATGGATGTATTCGCATGCGGACTGATAATACATGTATCAGAGCGATGCTTGCGAAAAATGCGATGAATGTGAGCATTATCGTTGTTTTCGATCGTATTCGATATAAGAGTTTGATCGGGACGGCAGTGCAGCACAACTTTTAAGAGTGTCAGAACTAAAATCACAGTCCGACACAATATCGGAGTTATCATAAATGGACGTTGCAAAGATCACACTCGACGAAAACGAACTGCCAAAGCGGTGGTACAACATTGCGGCAGACCTGCCTACGCCGCTTGATCCGCCGCTTAACCCGCAGACAAAGGAACCAGTGACTCCGGATGACCTGTCTGCGATATTCCCGATGTCGCTTATCAAGCAGGAGATGAGCACAGACCGGTGGATCGATATCCCAGGCGAGGTTCGTGACATCTATGCGCTCTGGAGACCGACCCCCCTGTACCGGGCGATGCGGCTGGAGAAAGCACTGAAGACGCCTGCCAAAATCTACTACAAATGGGAAGGCGTAAGCCCGCCCGGAAGCCATAAGCCAAATACGGCAGTTGCGCAGACATATTACAATGCAAAAGCCGGAATCGAGCGGATCACAACCGAAACCGGAGCAGGACAGTGGGGATCTGCGCTTTCGTTCACCACGCGCCTCTTCGATCTCGAATGCACTGTGTACATGGTCAGGGTCAGTTACGACCAGAAACCATACCGCAGGATGATGATGGAGACGTGGGGCGGGAAGGTGTTCCCGAGCCCGAGCAATAAGACCGAATGCGGAAGAAGGTTCCTTGCAGAGGCACCAGATACAACAGGCAGTCTTGGCATGGCGATATCAGAGGCGGTCGAAGATGCTGCAACGCATGATAATGCAAATTACGCGCTCGGGTCCGTTCTCAACCATGTGATGCTGCACCAGAGCGTGATCGGGCTTGAGATACAGAAGCAGTTTGAGATCGCGGAAGAGACTCCTGACGTCATGTTCGGATGCGTGGGCGGCGGAAGCAACTTTGCAGGCGCGGTATTCCCGTACATCGGAGATACCTTGCAAGGGAAGGCGGACAGTCCAAGAATCGTGTCATGTGAGCCTGCGTCGTGTCCGACACTCACGAAAGGCGTGTATGCGTATGATTTCGGAGATACCGGGCAGATGACCCCGCTTCTTAAGATGTACACACTCGGACACGACTTCGTTCCGGCAGGCATCCATGCGGGAGGTCTCCGGTATCACGGCAACTCGCCACTATTGTCGAAACTGACGCATGAGGGCTACATGGATGCGGTTGCATACAAACAGACCGATGTGTTCAAGTCAGCGCTCCTCTTTGCGAGAACCGAAGGGTTCATACTTGCGCCTGAGACCGCGCACTGCGTGCACGGCGTTGTCGAGGAGGCGCTGCGGTGCAGGCAGACTGGTGATGCGAAAGTGCTCTTCTTCTGCGGAAGCGGGCACGGCGACTTTGATCTTGTTGCGTATGATGACTATCTGAACGGGCGGATCGTGGATCCGGAAGAACCGACCGAGGCTATAAAACGGTCGATATCGAAATTACCAGAGGTGTAAGATATGGGAAAAACAGGAAGTATCCAATGGGTGAAGATCAAGGGCAGAAAGGGCAAGATTCGACTGGTAGAGCACAGCAATGTGACATACAAGCGACCCGGTCCGGCCCAGCGCTACTCATCTGCGGGTACAAAGAGACGGCGGATAAAGCGATCTGAAAAAGTGGTTGCAAAGTAGGTGCCCGTATACGGGCATACGCAGGCACAGGTCAGGGTAGCGGGTATGCTGCATTACAATCCCTTGCAGGGAAGTTTAAGATCGAAAGCCGCCCACTGGTAACATGATGAAAGTTTACGCAGTGCTTGGCGATCCGATCAGCCACAGCATGTCCCCTGCTATGCATAACGCGGCATTCGGAGCGCTTGGGATGCCGTGCATATATCACGCGTTCAGGGTGCGCCCCTCAGACCTTAAAGATGCGATATACGGGGCAAAAGCACTCGGGTTCGGCGGACTTAACCTGACCATCCCGCTCAAAGAAGAGGCGCTGAAATATATCGAACCTGATCCGATCGCAACGCGGATCGGTGCTGTAAACACGATCGACTTCGCTGACGGCATCACCGGGCACAACACAGATGGAATCGGCGCGATGCGTGCGCTTGAGGATGCTGGCATCCCTATTTCGGGCAGGAATATCCTGATCATCGGTGCTGGTGGTGCGGCGCGGGCGATTGCGTTTCAGTTCGGATACAGCGGCGGAGATATCGTTATTGCGAACCGGACAAAGGAACGTGCAGACAGGCTTGCCCGCGATGTGATCATCGGGCTATCCGAACTCGGGAAAACCCCCGCGATCAAGAGCATCGGGCTTGGCACGCTACCAGAGAAGATCGCTGACGCGGACATCCTGATCAATGCCACGTCGGTCGGGATGCGCCCTAATGTCGATGCAACACCAGTGCCCGCAGGTCTCCTGCGCCCCGGACTTGCCGTGTTCGATATCGTGTACAACCCCCGCCGCACAAGACTGCTCCTGGAAGCGGAGCAAAAGGGCGCAACCGTCATCGATGGCGTGCGGATGCTCGTGCATCAGGGCGCGGAGGCGTTTTCGATATGGACCGGGCGAAAGCCGCCTGTTGATGTGATGGTTGCGGCAGTGGTTCGGGAACTGCGGTAACAGTGTATGTGGAAAGGCTCCGGTTTGGGGACGGGTTGCGGGTGATTCAGAAATCGTCTAAGTCAAACGCAACAAACTTTACCCCTTAAAATTGTTAATCCTCGTTTACTAATTACGATCCTACTACTCAAGGATCCTGCACTGCCACGGATCGGTCAGGAAAAGCTGCTAAACTGGAACTACGACACGACATCCCCGAGCCGCCCCATATCGATCGCAAGCTTGATCTCCTGCGCGATCCTTTTTCCGGTGGATAGGTCGGGCTCGATCAGATCAGAGTATGGTGAGCCTGATATAAAGAGATTCGTGCCCGCAACGATCCGGGCTGAGATCTCGAAGACCTTGAACTCGAGCGTGTCGGTGCAGATCGTTTCGAGGCAGAACGGACCGATCATCCCGCCAAAGAGTTCGATCGACCGCTCAACGACCCTCTCGCCGAGATCGAAGACCTGTGGTAGCAACGACTCCCGCAGAACCATCGGCAGGTTACCTGTGACCACAAAACTCGGATCGATGCCTGAAGACGCGCCGATCTTGTAGAGTTCGTCGATGTTGGACTCGATCCGTCTGTCGATTCCGAGCAGTTCGAGCGTGCCATCTCCGACGCGGTAACCATCAGTTCTGAGCGGAGAGTAGAAGAAATGCAGATAGTATCTCGACCCGAGCACGAATTCCTGGATTACGTACTCCTGACCGGTTTCGATCTTCGCCTCAAATTCCTCTTTGTTCTTTGCTATGAAAAACCCGCGTCCGCCTTTCGCGCCATGATACTTCACGATCACCGGGCGGTCGATCTCGTCAGGCGACGAAAACTCGAGTGGTACAGGAACGCCTGCGCTTGTGAGCCACTCGCGCTCCTTTGCCCGGTCAGATTCCCATTCGAGCACCGCCTTGTTACCGAAACTCGGGATCTCAAGGCGCGCAAAGTCTGATGCTCCAAGATACTCGACAAAGGACCCATGGGGAATGATGATTACATTTTTCTCGATTAATTCAGGAGTTTTTTCGACTATCTCCTGATACGAGTCGACAGGAAAGAATTCGTCCGGCTTTGCTCTCGGAAATGCGTCATAAAATTTAGGGGGCTTTCCGAGACAGATGCCGAGCGTTTTAAACCCCTCTTTGCGCGCGCCGTCGAATATCTGGAGGCTTGTGTGCGAGCAGACCGTGGCGATCGTTGGAATGTTGTTTTCTGTCATGGGTGAAGCGGGTTGGTATGTAAGTAGGCCGGGGCCGGGATTTGAACCCGGGTCGTGGGATCCACAGTCCCATAGGATGACCAGCTACCCTACCCCAGCATTGTGGTTGGGTGTCAATCATAAGATCGCTTGAGAACATAAAAAGGTAATGGCTTGTAGCGCGGGTGTGCTGGCACAAACGTTCCTCATGTTCTTCGTATGATCGGGTAAGTTGTCGACATATCGGAGACTATCTGAGCCAAGCATACTCCAAAATCGGAACGAATACGGTGGAAAAATGAGATCGGGAGTCACACCTTCCCGATCGTCAGTATGTATATCGGAGTCTCGTCATCAGGAAGTGCGAGCAGTTCGGAGACCTCCTGCTCATAGAACGCGCCTACCGCGCATACACCGAGACCCAACGCCTCTGCCTGCAGATACACGTTCTGCGCTGCATGTCCTGCCTCGATATAGACATACCGAACACCCCGCTCCCCGTACTTGGTAGTGGTGCGGTTAAAGACGGCAGCAAACACAATATCGACAGCAGCATCCGTTATCTGAGTCTGCTTAAGCGCACACTCGGAGAGATTTTCCCTGAGATCGTGATCGCGGATCCTCTGAAGCGTATGTCCCTCTGCCCGGTAACGGTATACGCCATCGGAAAGTCCGTCCACGCCTCCTGCGACCACATACGCCTCCAGCGGATAGAGCGCGCCTGCTGACGGCGCTGTTCGAAACCCCTCCTCTGACGTGATGCCTTGTGCCGCCCAGAGCAACTGGGAGAGGTCGTTTAGCGTGATTCCCTCCTTCGTGTACTGTCTGACCGACCTGCGGTGCAGTATTGCTTCTTCGATCGATATTTCGCCTGTGGTTCTTGGTTCCGGCAACATGATCTCACCCTCCTGTCTCGTATTCTGTCCTATCTCTCCCTCATCGATGCAAGCCCCTGTGATCAGCACCGGAATCAGAACCAGCGTGATGCAGATGGCTATTCTGAGCATTTAACTACCTGTAGCAGTTTCTAATTCAACTGCACCCCGGTGATGCTCGATATGTCGTTCTCCTGCATCGCAACGCCGATTGTGTGATCTGCTGCCTGTATCATCGGCTTTCGAAGCGAAACAACGATGAACTGTGCGCTCTTTGCCGATTTCTCGATTCTCGATGCGATCCGCTCGACATTTGCGCCGTCGAGGAACATATCGATCTCATCGAACGCATAGAACGGCGCAGGGCTGTGCTGCTGGATCGCGAAGATGAATGCGAGCGCGGTCAAGCTCTTCTCCCCGCCAGACATCGCCTCGAGCCGCTGCAGCGTCTTATCTGCCGGCTGCGCCCGGATCGTCATACCGCCTGCAAACGGATCCTCATTGTTTTCAAGGATCAATTCGCCAGAACCGTCTGAGAGTTCCGCAAAGATCGATCTGAAATTTTCATTGATCTTATCATACGATTCAAAGAATGTCTGCCTCTTCAAGGTCTCATACTTATCGATCCGGTCGATGATCTCGTTTCGCTCCACAGAGAGTGTCTCTGTCCTCTCTTTGAGCGTGGATGCCCGTGCGTCCACTTCTTCGTACTCCTCAAGCGCACGCATGTTGACAGGTTCGAGTTTCTCCATCGCTGAATCGATCCCCCTGATACGGGTGCGCACCTCTTCTTCGGTCGGGATCTCTCCCTGTTCATCGATCGGTTCTGTGATGCCTGATCTCTCGATCTCGGAGCGGAGCGTATCGATCTGCTCGCCAAGCGCATCCCTGGTTGCGATTAGCGCCTGCGCATCCCAGCGCACCTGATCAAGCTGCCTCTCCGCTTCACCAAGCTTCGTAGCCGCGGTCTCGCGTTGCTGCTGCACCCCTGTGCGCTCTTCCTGCAGCGACGAGAGTTCACAATCGAGTTGCTGCGCTCTCTCGGTCTTCTCTTCGAGTTTCTCTTCGAAAACAGAGATACTTTCCCGGTACTGCGCAATCTTTGATCGATGATCGTTTTTCCTTTCTTCGAGTTCTTTTATGCGGTTGTTACCGGTATCAAGTTTCGTTTTTGTATTTTCAGTATCAAGGATAAGCGATTTTATATCTGTCTCAATGTCACGGATTCTTTCACGCAGTCTATTCATCTCGGAGGTTATCCTGTCGGATTGGGTGTTTAACTCCGGTATCTCTGAGTCTCCAAGTTCACGCTCCAGTTCTGTGATGTAGTTGTCGAGTTCACGGATCTGATCTGCTTCGGATGCGATCTTTCCTTCGATCTCGCCCATCTGATTGCGCATCCCTTCCCGCTCCACCTTGATATCTTCGAGCGCCTGCTTCTTATTCCGGATGGTTGCAGTCAGCCTCTCGCTCCTTCCCGCGACCTCCTCGATCTGAAGCTGTTTCTTTGCGATCTCTTTTTCGAATTCATTTATCTCGCTGTTTATGGACAAGACATGTTTATCGATCGAATCAACCCGCTCGACAAGACTCTTCCTTCGTGAATCGTATTCTGTGATATCTTCTGCAAGTTTTACGAGTTTCTCCTGCTCCATTGCTGCAAAATGCGATCCACGATCTGCCCTCGACCCTCCGGTCATGGCGCCTGCTTTTGTGAGCAGTTCCCCGTCGAGCGTGACCATGTTGTGGTTGCCAATCAGTTCCCTCGCGGTACCAAGTGTATCGACCACCACCATGTCCCGGAATACGTATCTGAATGCTTTTTCGAGTTTCGGATCGAAATCTACCAGATTTATAGCATAATCGATTACCCCCTCATTGGCAGGGAGGTTTCCGTACGAAAAATTGGATTTCAGTTTGTTTAGCGGAAGAAACGTTGCTCTTCCTGCGGACTTTCGCTTCAGGAGGTTGATCGCATGAGATGCGGTCGCATCGCTGTCCACCACGATATTCTGCATCCGGGCACCGGCAGCGATCTCGAGCGAGACTGCGTATCTCTGCTCGACCCTGCCGAGCGATGCGATCGTACCGTAAATACCTGGCAGTTCTCTCGCATCTTTCGCGTTTAATATCGTTTTCACGGCATGTGGGTACCGCAGATCCTCAGCAGCCTTGACACGTGCCTCCGCTCTGGCATACTCCTGATACACCTCACCAAGATGCTTCTCGATCTCGTCAAGTTCCGGCTTTAACTTCGATCCGTTTCGTTCGAGATCACTCCGGTCGCCTACCAGGGTTGTTATGTTTTCTGTGCACTTGCTGATCTCCTTTTTCAGATCCTCTGTGTCAGCATCGACCGATGCGATGCTCTTCTCCGCGTCCACGATATCGGACTGTATCTCTCCTTCCTCCCCGTTCTTGCGCCGGATCGCATCCAGAAGCCGATCCTGCTCCCGCTGGAGTTCGTTCTTGGCAGATTTTGCGGTCTCTATCTTCTTCCGCACCCCATCCAGCCGATCCCGGGTCTCTGCATACTTCGCATCCACTTCGCTGATTCGCTTCCGGATCAGCATCAGTTCGGACTCGTTCGCCTCAACCTCTGCCAGAACACTCTCTTTTCGCAGATGCTCGTCGCTGATCTTCTCTTCGACTTCCGAGAGCAGATTGTTACCGGTATCGATCTCGATAAACAACCGCTGCCGTTCTTTCTTGATATCCTGGATCTCGTGTTCGAGCAGTTCAATCGAGTCCACCGATCTGGAGATGTCTCCCCGGATCTGTTCGATCTCCTTCTTTGTCCGGATCTGCTCATCTTCCCCTTTGTGCGCGATCTTCTCACTTAATTCCTTTAAAGCGGATTCTATCTCGGAAAGCTCGCGCTTTTTCTCGCCTATATCCCCTAATAACGCGGTTTCGAGATCCTCTTTGCCACCTATATCTTTTGACACCGACTCCTGCTCGTTTGTCGCATTCTTAAGTTTTGCAAGGATCGTGAACGCCTCATATCGCTTTCTCTCGTCCTTTAAGGACTGGTACTTCATCGCCTGATCGCGCTCTCTCTTCAGTTTCCTCCGCTGCTGCGTCACTTCAGAGAGGATGATCTCGATCCGTTCGATCTGTTCGCGCACAGTATCCAGTTCGCGGTACGCCCGATCCTTCTTCTCATCGAATTCCGCGACGCCTGCAATCTCGTCGATGAGTTTCCTCCGCTCAGTGGGCGTCATCTCTGTGATCCGGGTCACATCGCCCTGCATGACCACGTTGCAGCCCTCTGGCCGTATCCCTGCCTTGGCGAGGTTCGCATGTATCTCGGTGAGCGTACATGCGCGGTCATTGAAGTAGTAATAGCTGTAATACCCGCTCTGTGTCTGCCTGATCCTGCGGGTGATCTCGATCGTATCAGCGTCGAGAGGGAAACTCCGGTCGCTGTTATCGAACCTGAGAGTTACCATGGCGGATTTGGTAACGCCTGTGCCGCTGGTACTTTTGATACCGCTGCCGTTTCCATTCCCATTTCCATTTCCATTCCCCTTCGCCTTCCCCTTCCTGGTTCCATTCCCGTTGAATATCAGATCGGTCAGTTTTTCTGCCCGCATCGTCCTCGAACCGGATAAACCGAGCGCGAAGATGATACCATCCACTATGTTGGACTTCCCGCTACCGTTCGGTCCGGATATGGCGGTGAAATCGTTGAAAAATGGAATCTTGACCTTTTTTCCAAACGATTTGAAGTTATCGAACTCTATTTCCTTGATGTGCATGTGCAATCAGTCAGCGGTCAGCAGACAATGATAATATCGTCACTCCCTCCGCGTCCATGGTGCGTTTTCGGGGTGTTCTCCGCTATGATGTACTCGGTAGATTCGATCTCTTTCGCTTCTTCCGGATCAGGTGCGTCTTTCTGATGCATCTCGTCGATCAGGGATTTCTGATAGAGCAATTCGTCCAGTATTCCAGCCATACTGCCTTTTAACTCTTTCACCGTAATCTCGAGTGCAGCAATTCGATCTTCAGCCACAGGCGACGATTTAGCCATCTCTGTGATCGTATGATCTCTAGCCTTCACCTTCTCTTCGAGCCGTTCAATCAAGATATCTCTTTGCTTATCCATCCATACCCCATCCATGTTTTATTCAGAGGTGAACCATCCAATTGAATGTTTTGTATGAGTATATATAAATGTTACTGAAAGCCCGGGACTTTCGCAGAACCCAAAAAAATCCTGCCCGCCAACCCGCCCCGCGCTCCCACTCACCTCGTAAGAATATGCACCACAGCAGTCCCGCCGGATCCTCCGACATTGTGCGCCATCCCGACCTCGCCTGTGACCTGCCGCTTTCCTGCATCACCCCTCAGTTGCTGCGCAATCTCAACGACCTGCTTGATCCCTGTCGCGCCTACCGGATGCCCGCAGGCTTTGAGACCGCCTGACGGATTCACTGGCAGATCGCCATCGATCGCTGTTACCCCGTCCTCGGTCACCTTCCCGCCGGTTCCCTTCTCAAAGAATCCGAGATCCTCGATCGCGCATATCTCTGCTATCGTGAAGCAGTCGTGCACCTCCACAAAATCGATGTCCGCGGGTGTCATTCCTGCCATCTTATATGCGCGGGATGCGGCAGACACGGTTGCAGCGAGCGTGGTGATATCTGCACGGTCGTGCAGGGCTATGGTATCGGATGCCTGTGCACTTGCTTTGATGAAGATAGGGGTGTCTGTGTACTTTCTTGCGGTCTCTGCTGGCGCAAGCACCACAGTGGCAGAGCCGTCCGTGAGCGGCGAGCAGTCGAGTATGTGCAGCGGATCAGCGATCATCGTCGATCGCAGCACCGCCTCGACCGTTAGCTCATTTCGATACTGCGCTTTCGGGTTCATCGTTGCATTGTGATGGTTCTTCACAGCCACGCTTGCGAGTTGCTCTGACGTGGTCCCGTATTCGTGGATGTGCCTCTGTGCGATCATCGCATAGAGTCCGGGGAATGTGGCGCCTGCAAAGCCCTCCCACTCCCGGTCCGCGGCTGCCGTGAGCATGTCGGTTGCGGCCTGTGCGCTGACATCAGTCATCTTCTCAACACCAGCCGAAACCACGATATCAGCATGTCCGGATGCGATCGCAAGCACGCCCATTCGAAGCGCAAGCCCGCCTGATGCACATGCAGCCTCCACGCGCGTGGATGGCGTGTGCAGACTTGCAAGACCCGCGTAATCAGCGATCAGCGACGATATATGCTCCTGCTCCACGAATCTGCCCGCGCTCATGTTTCCGACGAAGAGTTCGTCGATCTCCTCTCCTTGCACACCGGCATCCTCGATCGCTGCCACGCCTGCTTCCACGAAGATGTCCCGGAACGATCGGTCCCAGAACTCCCCAAATGGTGTGCAGCCGATTCCTATGATTGCTACATCTCTTGCCATGTTGTGTCATAAGATCTTTTCTGTAATGAGGTTTTTTATTGTATCTGCCAATGACTCTGCTTCGCAGACTGCGGTGATAGATCACCGGGGTTTTCAGAAAGACTGAAGATGAGTCGTATCATGCTTTTTGAAGCGGATACGAATTTTGTTGCAATCGAAAGCATAGTTACTTGGAATTGCAGAATGTTTGAAGGACTTATAAACTATGAAACGCGTGATACTTGTCCAGCGAAATGGACCCACAAACGGTGAGTCAAAAAACATACGAAAACTTATGGAATTGCGGGATCTGGCAAGATCTGCAAACTACAAAGTAGTTGGCGAGGTTACGCAGACAAGAAGATCTGACAGGAAGTACCAGATCGGGCGTGGAAAGGTTGAAGAACTTGCCTTGATGCGGGAGGAGTTGGGCGCTGATAAGATCATCTTTTCCAACCAGTTGAGTGCAACGCAGATATACAACATATCCGAGACCTGCAAGTGTGAAGTAATTGACAAGTTCCAGTTGATACTTGAAATATTTGCCATGCGGGCAACCACAAAACGTGCTAAACTTCAGGTCGAACTTGCAAAATTCCAGTATGAACTCCCAAAAGCAAAGGCGATTGTGTCGCTT
>QBUV01000082.1 GCA_013572355.1 Candidatus Methanogaster sp. | reverse complement strand
CGATCAGATCAATCTCTTTGCCGGAGAATGTTTCATCATATCTATTATCCCTGATCGCTTCAAGAATAAATTCCTGAATATTCCTGTAACCATAATTGTCGACATACTGTTCGGTAGCTGATTGTAATTTAGGGGGTAAACGTATATTTATCTGCGGATTTGCATGAGTCATAGATGCCAATGTGTAGCTATTGGTATCTTTTGCTTTTGTGTTTCAAATTTCGGCGCTGCATTTGAATTTATGCGCCAATCAGCTCAGCCACCACTGCCCCCATCAATTTCTCGCCGTCGGTCTGCGATTGTTTTCTGTGAGGCAGTCTTGTGGTTGGGTCATTGCTTGTGCGCAATCCTTCGAGTGCTGGCACCTATGTTTGGCGCCCGCTCAGATCACGCCAAACGTCAGGAACACGCCAAGCACAACCAGAATTATTCCGGTCACCAGCCGTATCATGGCTCTCTTCTCCTTCCTGAACCGGTCTACCTTTGTGGGGCTTAACCCGACGACGATAGCGGTCCCGATTATCAGTATTGGGAGGATCACGCCAAAATTATACACACATAAATATGCGATCCCTTCAAGTTCCGCTTTCTGTACCGCGATGAGGTTTAGTATCGTTAAGTAGATCGCGCCCACGCACGGTGCTTTCACAAGCGAGAATAGGGCGCCCAGGCCCAGTGCGGAGAGGACACTATTCTCCTTGACCATTCGTTCCATCACGCCTTTCATAAAATTGGAACTCTCGAAGAGTGATTTCGCCTTTATCTTTATGTAAAAGTAGTCGTAGACGTGCATGATGCCCAGTGCTATGGTGATCGCACCGAGAACGAGGTTTAATGAACCAAGATCGCTTGCAAACGACAAAAGCCCTATTCCGGTCAGGAGATACACCAGAAAGATCCCGAAGGAGAAGAAAACAATGAATTTGATGACCTCGAGCTTCTTTTCGGTATTCGATAGTATCATCGCCGCCATGAAAGCCACCACTGCAAAGAGGCACGGATTTGCCCCTGCTACCAATCCTGCCAGAAACACCGTAAACAAGGTCAGTGCTACCGCTATACGGATGATTACCGTATTCGAAACCGCACTTTTCTCTGAGTCCCCGCTTCGGTAGCTTATCCGGGCTCCTTCTATCTTATGATTTCCTGAGTGCGCTTTCGGATCAATATGAGCCGCATAAGTTATGTTTCTCGCCTCTCCCGGAGACAGTGTCCCGTTCCATGCAGTTTTGCCTTCTATTATGCTGAAAAAATCAGGATAACTGTCGATCAGGATCACATCCGTCGTTATATTCTTCTTGTTTGCCATAGAGACCGTTACCGTGACGTTCTCGCCGGGATTTAACTTGACAGGACTGATCTCCTTATACATCTCGATCTCTGGCTCATAAAGTGCGTTATTTATCGAACTTACAAGAAGACTCTCCAGTTTTGAAAGATTGTTCTCGTAATCGCTGTACAGTATGATCTCCCTCTCCTGCACCACCATCGAAGGGATTTCAACGATCCCGTATCCGTCCATCATCTCAATTCCGGTAGCCGTGTTGGAATCGTATTCGCTGATGAGTATCCGGTCCCCGAACTGCCCTTCGATCCGATCCAGCACCCTATCAGCATCCTTGCAGTGCGAACAATCCAGATCAAAGAAGATTATTATGCTCACTTGCCCGCCTGCAGCACCTGCTGTAGCTGTAAGCGTTGCTACCAAAAATGCGGCGATGATCACAGCCGCAGCAATCTTCTTATGCTCATCGCCAGCCATGCGCCTACTGTTTCAGGACGACGCTGCACGTCGAGTTTGCGACCGTAACGTTGCCGTAAACCACTGACGTGTTGAAATGATATGTTCCCTCGGATATGCCTGTGCAGGATGAGCACCCGGGCATCTGGTATGTGAACGTCACGTTATTAAGCCCGCTGGTGAGGTTTGTGGTGGTCTCCTTAAAGAGCATGTTCTTACCCCGCTTGTTCGCGATCCCTGATATATTGGTGTAGACCCCACTCACGTCTGTTGCGGATTTGAGCACCACTGTGATATTCATGATCTCGCCTGAGTGGTATGTGTCATTCTCTGTGGTTACGTTCTCGATCTCCACCGAATCGGCGATGGGTGTGGTTACACATCCGGCGAGCAGCACTACCGCACAGATCAAAACTCCTGCGGTTACCAGTCTGTTTATATGTTTCATCTGTTCATGTTTATCGTCTTCAGACATAATTAATTCCCCTCTCTTGTTTATGCACCACGATGCTTATTTGGCCTTTAACATACCGTCTTCAACCAATTGTTCCTCGCACTCGCAGGTAAACTCTCAAGACCGAGTGTCGATCTAATCTTCGCACCGATGTTTTCGTATCTCATAGATTCTGTTCATGTTTGTGAACCACCGCATTTCATACACAGCAATGTATTGTGCCCGCATTCGCTATACTCGAACTGGAGCGTCGTATGCGTAATCCCGAATCGCCTAACCAGTGCGTCGTTGATATGATCTCGTATCGCATCTGCACTGCTGCAAGTGATATCATCGACCAGCACGTGGGCACTCATCGAAGTGATCTCGGGATTGATGCACCACACATGCAGATCGTGCACTCCTGATACTCCTTCAACACTCGAGATCGTTTCTGCAACCTCATTCAGGTCCATGCCGTCAGGAGTACCCTCCATCAGGATATTCACCGATTCCCTGATCAGACCGAGCCCGCCGATCACGATGATTCCACAGATTACGACGCTTATCAACGGATCTATGACATACCACCCGGTCCACCAGATCAGGATGCCGCCTGCGATGACACCAACTGATGCAAGCGCATCACCAAGCACATGGTACATCGCTGCTCTCAGGTTGATATTGGCGCCGCTGCCCCGCAGATAGTATGCTGAAAGGAGGTTTGCAACCAGTCCCACAAACGCAATCGCCATCATCTCAAGGCTTTTTATTTGCTCCGGGTTCTGGATTCTCTGGTATGCCTCAACGAGAATGAGCGCAGATACTGCAAACAGCATGACCCCGTTAACAAGGGCTGCAAGAATCTCACTCCTGTGGTATCCATACGTTTTTGTGAGCGTTGCAGGCTTAAGCGCGATCCGCATCGCAAACCAGCTCAAAAGAAGTGCGATTACGTCTGTGAATACATGAGCGGCATCGCTCAGGAGTGCGAGACTGTTCGTCCACACGCCACCAACCAGTTCAACGATCAGGATGGACGCGGTTATGCCGATCGCATACTTAAGCCCGGAACCGTGATTGCTGTGACTGTGATGTGCAGACATGATCAACCAACCTCACTTGCTCGATTGTACATATTTCGCTAAGCACCTCCAACCCACGGCAGAAGATAGTACAGCCCAAAGGCAACAAGCAGCACACCAGCCACCTTCTTAAACCACATCCCGAGATGCGCTGTCTTTTCTGCATAAGTCTTCACCCCGACCGCGCCGCTTGCAATGAATGGTATCGGTGCACCAAGCGCCATGCCGTAGGCAAGCATCAGCACGAGCCCTTGCGCAATATCCGCCTTCACCGCCACCATGGTAAGGAGCGCAATCAGAATCGGCGTGCTGCATGGATAGATCGCAAGCCCGAATAGGATGCCCAGGATCAGTGCGCCAAGGATCCCGTGCTTGACCAGCCGGTCCCTTGCTGCTCTTAACATACTGTGTCCTGCCGCCATGTTGAGATGTATCACATCGAGCATGAGAAGCCCGACTACTATCAGCACAGGTCCCATGATGATGCCGGCAGCCATCCCTGAGTATGCCTGCACCGTGCTGCTCGCATGGATGCCGATTAATGCGGCAGAGACACCCATCGCAGCGTAAGTGATCGATCTGCCAGCAATAAACGCAAGACCCGCAAGAAAACCCCGGATCCAGCCTGTTGAGACTTTGTCATCATCTTCTGCGCCCGTGATATATCCTATGATCAAGAGATCAACGGTCAGGGCGCACGGCTCAATCGAGACCACAAAGCCAGCCAGAAGCACAGAGGCAAGACTAAGATCCATTCAGCAGTGCCTCATCGATCTTTTTTCGCATCTCCTCCGCGAAACGATCAGGATCAGCATAATATGTTAATGCATCAGGATATAGTTCATGATTGATATATACTGATATAGATCTGACACCATACTCTGCCGCGGTCTTTCGATCAGTCTCTGCATTCACCTCTCGAAACGTGATCGTCCCATTCCCTACCTCGCCACTGTAGTAGGTGTGCAAGACCTCATCCAGCAACTGCCCCGTGACAATACAACTGGTACACCGGCGTGTCCCGTGGAACAGGATGATCTCGACTGCGGGTTCGGTCTGGTTTTCCTTGCTTTCAAAATCTCCTGGTGTGACCACGTTGGCAGAGCCGTTTTTATCTGCCGGCGAATCGTCTTCCGTGACACATGCCATGGACAGGCTTGATAGTAGTACGATCGCAACCAATAATATATATTTACTTTTGTTCATATCTTTCACTCAAATCGCTCTCAACGAATTTCATGCCGTTGTAAACTCCTTGGCCCTGCAGAATTTCCTGTATTCCTTCAGTAGCGGCTCAGCATACGCGCCGACCGCATCTGCTGGAATATAATTGTAAAATGATGCCAAATCCACGATCTCTTCGCCATCGACATCATCAGGACTCTTTCCAGAGTTGTACAACTCTTCAAAGACCCGGTCCAGCTTTGCAAGACCTATGGTTGCATCCCCGATATTTACAAGCGTCCGCTTCACATCTCTTGGAGAACAGCAACTACATCCACTTGCCATTGTATCACCTCATTTATATGCTTTCACCTGAATACTGACGATCTTCCCTGCAAGTCTGTCGTCCATTCCAGGCTCGCAAAAAGGGTGTTTTGCAACGATCGTAACATCTCGGAAACCCGCTTTTGTAATCGTGTTTAAATATTCTTGCGTCTCCACGGCTCCTGCGATGCATTCTGCCCACGCGTCAAAGCTCTGCCTGACATCCTCGGGGAGTTCTCCTTCGGTTACAATGTCAGATATAAGAACCCTGCCATTCGGCTTCAAAACCCTGAATACCTCCTTATAGGTGGCTAATTTATCCGGTGAGAGATTGACGACGCAATTACTTATGACAACGTCGATAGAATCGTCCTCAACAGGTAAGTTCTCTATTTCGCCTGCCCGGAACTCAACGTTCTTGTAGCTGCCTAACCTTGCATTCACTCTTGCCTTTTCAAGCATCTCAGACGTCATATCCACGCCGATAACGTTCCCGTTCTCGCCGACTTTTTGGGCTGCAAGAAAAACATCCACGCCTCCGCCAGAACCAAGGTCTAAAACGGTTTCGCCTGCTTTCAATTCCGCCAGTGCTGTCGGGTTGCCGCAACCAAGCCCCATCACAGATCCTTCCGGGATATTTCTGATTTCTGCTTCCGAATACCCAATCGATTTCGCATGTTCAACAGTGCCTGTGTTACAGTTACAACATGAGCAACAGGAACCCTCATTTGATGCAATACTGGCATATCGATCCTTTACAAATTGTTTAATCTCTTTTTCATTCTTCATGATTCCACCTCGAATTTCAGTCCCATTTCACATCTTCGATCTGATGAGCTCTTCCAGTTTCTTCTCGGATGGCGCCTTGCCGACGACCGCGATCTCGTCGTTGACGACAACGGTCGGGGTCATCATGATCCCGTACTTATCGCCTTCTTCGCTGAGAGCGCTGTGCTTTTCAACAACGACGCCCTCTCCGATCCGCTCCGAAACTTTCTTTGCGATGTCATGAGCCACCTTGCATTTGGCGCAAGGGGGATCCGATCCAAATACCTTTACAATTATATCCATATTCTTATCTCCATATAGTAATTCCAGCCACAAATCCCGCTATGGTAGCAAGGATTACAGTGAGTGTGATGTAGACCGATGCCTTCCTGACGCCCATCACACGGCTGATCACGATCATGTTCGGAAGCGAGAGTGCAGGTCCTGCAAGAAGCATTGCGAGCACAGGTCCCTCGCCCATCCCGAGCCGGGTGAGCGAGTTGATGATCGGGACCTCTGTGAGTGTTGCGAAGTACATCAGTGCCGCTGCAACCGACGCTATCAGATTACTCTGTATCGAGTTTCCGCCAACAAATCGCACAACAAGATCAGACGGGACCAGTTGCAGGATTATACCGGCAAAGAAAACTCCCACCAGCAAAAGCGGGAATATCTTCTTTGTGAGATCCCATGTCTCATACATCCAGTCGTGAATCTGCTCATCATCAAACCACTTTCTTGAGACGTAGACCGTCAGAAGCACAAGCGGCACAATGATCAGTCCCCGCCACATCCAGGTCTCGATGACGCCACCGAGCACAAGGATGGCAAGAAGCAGCACGAAGATGGTGGTCTGGTGCAGCGGGTCGATCTCGCTCTCGCCAGCAGCCGAGATCATCCTGCTCTTCGCTTTATCCTCGCTTCGGAAGACCGTAGCCATGATTAGTCCTATAACGATTGAGATGCCGACAGCAGCCACCGCACGGGCAGCGCCGATCTCAAAGCCGAGTATCTGCGCAGTGTAGACGATTGCGAGCAGGTTGATCGCGGGCGCTGCGAATAGGAACGTTGACGCAGGACCGATGCCAGCGCCCCGTTTGTAGATTCCGGCGAAGAGCGGCAGCACCGTGCAGGAACAGACCGCAAGAAGCACGCCGCTTACCGATGCCACGCTGTACGAGATGTATTTGGGTGCATCGGCTCCAAAGTAGCGCAGCACAGACTCTTTCGAAAATAGCGATGCGATGGCGCCTGCAAGGAAAAACGCAGGCACGAGACACATCAGTACGTGCAGCGCCAGATACTCCCTGAGGGTATCAAGCCCGATCAGCAGCAGTGATTCAACGGTCATCCTTCACCTTCTCATCCACCGCTGGCACGAGCAATACAGGGCATGATGATGTTCTGATGACCCGGTCAGCAACACTTCCAAGCAGAGCACGCGACAGCCCACCAACACCATGTGTGCCCATCACAATCATCTCAATCTCCTCTGATTTAGCGAGATCTATGATCTCATGCCATGGTTTTCCATCGACAACGGTCGAGTGAGCTACGATTCCATGCTCCTCGATCTTTTTGCATGCCTTCTGCACAAATTCCTCACCAATCGTCCTGAGAATGTCCAGACCACTGTGATCAAGCCTTTTGCCATCTTCTACGACATGCAGCACGAATATTTCGCTTCCGGTTGATTCAGCCAGATCGATAGTCCAATCGAGGGCATATTCTGCCACATCAGATCCATCTGTCGGGTACAGAATCCGTGTGACCATCGAGCCATCTTTCGATAAGATGAGCCTATCTCTGTCAAGCAGTCTTTCTGTGCACTCTGCACAGATTCGGGTACTGATTGGTGTGGTGTTGCCTGATTCCATTGCGATGCCTCCCTTGAAATGGTAAACGTTATCTACGATGTTTACCAACGTTTCAATAATGTTTGAAACAATGGTACTTAAACTTTGCTGTTTCAAAGAGATTTGAAATCATGCATGCTATGAAAGAGACAGATATCCCGGATTCGATCCGGTGTGAATTCGAAGAGAGAGGCGGAATCACAGGAATCGTAGAATCGCTGCCTGACGACCAGGTGATAGAAGATATCGTCTCGGTTGCACGTGCGCTATCTGATCCTGTGCGGGTCAGGGTGATCTTTGCGCTCTCGGTGCAGCCGATGTGCGTCTGCCTCCTCGTTGCGATGACCGGGTATGCGTACTCGAAGATGTCATACCATCTCTCGGTACTCAAGGAGGGTGGTCTCGTGTGCGCACGGCAGGAAGGGAATTACCTGATCTACTATCCGACCGACCTTGGCAGAAAAGTCGCTCTGTGGATCGGGTGACCGCCCATCCGAACCGGTATTGAAATGGCATGTTGATGATCTCAGACAGCCCTCATATCGGCAGTCCAAGCCACCCAAACACCCCGATCATCTTTAGCCCCATATACACCATCACAGCGATGAAGACGTACTTCAGTTCCTTAGCAGGCAGTCTGTGAGCAGCCATGACGCCGACCTGCGCCATCGGTACGCTCGTTACCGCAAGCGCAAGCCACGATACGAGATTCACATACCCGATCGAGTACGCGGGCAGACCCTCGACTCCGAGCCCGTTGACGGCATAACCGATCACGCCGCCGATGCTCGTTGCTATCATCACCGCATTCGAGGTTCCGACTGCCAGATGCATCCTGAATTTGAGCAGAAGCACCATCACTGGAATCATCAATACGCCGCCACCGATCCCGACGATACCTGACACGATGCCGATCGGAAAGCCGCAAGCCACCCAGAGAAGCGGACTATCTTTTGGCGCTTCCGTAATCGTTGGGGGCTTCGCGGTGAGTATCCTGATGGCGCCTGCAAGGATCACTATGCCAAATGAAACCGTCAGCACCCCGGCAGGCAGATGCACCGCGATCGTAGCGCCGATTACTGCTCCAATCGCGCTCGCAATGCCAATAAAGATGCCGGCCCGCCACCAGACCGCGCCCTTCCTGCTGTGCCCCACCGCGCTGCTCGCAACGGTTGGCAGCACAACAAGGAGATTCGTCCCAAACGCAAGCAGGATCGCGATATCCGGAAGAATTCCCATCGCCTGGAATACCCAGAACTGCACCGGAACCATGATGAAACACCCACCGACCCCGAGCAGCCCGCTCGCAAGCCCGACCGCGATGCCGGTGATTGCGAGTATGATTATTACTGTTATCAGATCCATCTTCCCACCTCAGTCTCCAACCGTGATTGCGCTGCCGGCTTGCCTGGACGCTCGAATGCATGGCTCTGTACAGTAACGGGTGAAAAAGAGAGACAATTATTTCCGCCTCATCATCACTAAATATGTCAAAACTACCAAACCCACTGTTCCAATCCTGCTTTTCATGATTTATCCCATTTTATATAATGTGGCGGCGCATTTAAAGTTATCGATGGGCGGTGGCTCCGGCGGCAGGGCTGCCAACCCACCATGCCGACCAAACTCGTTAATACCATTCGCCGCATAAGTTTTCACGATGAAGATCGTAGGTGTTGGCGCAGGCAGGAATCTACTTACCGCTGAGGCGATCGATACAATCGAGAACGCATCCGTGGTCTACGGATCGAAGCGTGCGATCGAACTGGCGAAGGATCATATCAGGAGCGATTGCCATGAGATCGAGGATTACAGGAGGATTTCGGAACTGCCTGATGGTGCAGTGGTACTCTCGACAGGCGACCCAATGCTCTCTGGTCTCGGACGGTTTGCAAAAGCGGATGATGCGATCGTGCCCGGGATCTCGTCGATGCAGGTCGTGTCTGCAAGACTCAGGATCGAGCAGACCGAGCTTGCAGCGGTGACGGCACATGCCCGCGATATCAATCGCGCAAAGGAGATGATCTTATCCGAACTGGAACTTGGCAAGACCGTCTTCGTCCTTCCCGATGCGCGGTTTGATCTGCAGGAGGTCTCGAAGTTCCTGCTGGATCACGGGTTCGCAATCCCTGTTGCGGTATGCGAGCAGGTGGCGTACCCTGATGAGCGGATCGCGGTCGGTACGACCGAGAATCCCCCAAAAGTCAGGGCAGACCTCTTCTCTGTCGTGATCGGCAGCGCAATAAACCGCGGCGACCGCAAGATGGTTCTGGGGGTACTCGGACCTGCAGGCACATTCAGCGAACAGGCAGCAAAGAGATGGAGTGCCGAGCCTGCTGAGTTTGTGTATTTCAGTGACGTCGGCGAGATTGCGGCTTCCGTTGGAAACAGGATAGATTTCGGAGTTGTTCCGGTAGAAAACTCGCTCGAGGGCTCAGTCGGGGCAACGCTCGATGCGCTGCTGAAATATCATGCAACGATCGTTGGCGAGATCATCCTTCCGATACAACACTCCCTGCTTGCAAAAAGCGAGACCGCATCCATAAAAACAATCATCTCGCATCCGCAGGCTACCGCGCAGTGCAGGCGGTTCTTGCAGAGGCATTTTAGCGATGCAGAGATTCAGGTGGCTGCAAGCACAGCACACGCCGCAGAACTTGCATCGGCTCAGGATGGGATTGCTGCAATCGCATCCGCGGATACCGCGCTGAGATATGGGCTTAAAATACTTTTTGAAGAGATTCAGGACGTAGATGAAAATCATACCAGATTTATCGTGCTCGGAACCACTGTCCCGCAACCGACCGGGCAGGACAAGACATCGATCATCGTGGATCTGCACAAAGACAGACCCGGCGCACTTCACGAACTGCTTGGCAAGTTTTCATCGCGGGATATCAACCTCACGAAGATCGAGTCACGCCCGACCCGGAAGGCGCTTGGGGATTATCTCTTTTATATCGACTTTCAAGGGCACATTCACGACGATGCGATCCATGATGCCGTGCAGTCGATCGAGGGGACGGTTGCGCGGTTAAAGGTGCTCGGGTCGTACCGGCAGGCGGGAGAGGTGATATAAACGAACATGCTCGGGTACTTTATGAGTTGAGTATCAGCAGATGGTATAGTGGAAATTGTCAATCGTTTCAAGAGCGAGGCAGCAAGATGACAGACAGAACAGAACTAAAACGCATGAGGGAAGAATTCCTTGAGATTACAGATGACGCGGAGAGGCTCGCCTTCTACGCGCAACACTACGAGACGATAAAGCGCGGGCAGGCTGATGCAGAATCCTCTTACAACTACCTGAAACTCGAAAAGGAGATGCTCGAGTATCTGGTAAGAGATGAGAGTCCTGAATACCCAATTCTCATAAACAACCTCGCAGGGCTCCTCAGGAATCTTGCGTCCTACGAACCGGAGAACGCGAAGAAGCACCTGAAAGATGCGAAGGAGTACTACGAGGAAGCCGCAAGGATCGCCAAGGATGGTGGCGACGAGAAAAACTACGCCATCGCCATAAACAACCTCGCAGGGCTCCTCAGGAATCTTGCTTCCTACGAACCAGAGAACGCAA
>QBUV01000136.1 GCA_013572355.1 Candidatus Methanogaster sp. | reverse complement strand
GGTCTCAAAGGTCAGCATCGCACCTTTGTACGCCCTTTCAGGATCTGTGAAATAATCGGCAAACGGTGTTCCTATCAACTCATCTGTGGATCTGCAGGTAACCCGGGACATGGCATCGTTAACATCCAGAATGATCCCTTTCCGGTCGAACATTACCAGAGGATCGATGCTGATCAGTTGCAACTCCCGTTCTACATATCGAAGGGGTAATTCTTTTGTTGTTTTGTTCATGATGACCCCGGATGAAATAATGCGGATGTAATTCTTTCTTATGTTGTATGGCATACGACCCTAATTAAAGACATTCCCTTCCTTTAACCAACTTCGCTCCAATATCGCTCTTCTGAGTGCGCAATCACATCCATAACCAAACGTTCCCGGAAATTCCCGTATTCGAACCACCAACTATGGGAATTATTGAGACCATAAAATATCAGAATGGAAGGTTATACGCCTACCATTCTTGTTCCGCATTTCGGACATGCCTGATTAAGGCACGGCACACCCAGCTGGTGTGGCTGTGTGTATCCGCAGTTCGGGCATCTGCACGACTGAACGGGACCAAGACGCTGCCTTCCGCCGCCTCTACCCATGCCGCCCCCTCTTCCTGAACCCATCTGCATCTGTTACCGCCTCCTTTTGTTCTGTTTATTCATACCGCGACCGCCGCCGCCACGTCCACCACCGCTACCGTTGCCGCCGCCTCCGCGCCCCATACCGCCACCACGACGCGATCCGGCGGGGCTGCTGCTATTTGCGTAGCGCTTGACCGCGTCTCCGAGCGCCCCTATGGCAGTTGCAACTCCGGACGCAATTGCAGCGGGAACAGACGCGGCCTCCTGCGCCGTTTCGTCCGGCACCTCGATGATCGCTCCTTTCTTGCAAACGCCTGCGCATGTTCCACAGCCGGTGCAGCTATCAATATTGATCTTTGCCACGTCCGCCATGGTTATCGCCCGCACCGGGCATACGTTCACGCACAACCCGCAGCCTACGCAGAGCGATTCATCGATTCTGTACTTCATCTCTTCAGCTCTTCTACCCTCTTCTTGATCTGCTCCAACTGCCCTTCAAGCATCGCTGCCTGAGATTCCAGGATCGAGACTTCCTGTTGCGTAGAGGTTGCTGGCATGCTCGCCTGCATTCCTGCCACTGTAGCCTCTGGCTGTGGCGTTTGCCACATCCCGGTTCTCATATACTGAACAGTTGGCGGCAGTCCACCCGGACTCCTCCCGACCCAGCCTGGAGAATATCCAAGCCGCATCCATCCGGGCATGCCTGTCGCATAGTACATATTCCTGTGTCCGCCTCTCATTTTGTTCGCCTCCTATTTCTTTAGTTCTTCCAGTTTTGCCTTGATTTCGTTCATCTGACTTTCCAGGGATTGTATCTCCTCGTCCCTTGTCCGTACAGGTGGGGCTGACGCTGTAGGTGCGGGTGTTGCCGGAACTGCCATACCCATACCGCGCCCCATACCTCCACCCATGCCACGACCGCCGCCTCCGCCGCCACGACCTCCGCCCATACCTCTGCCACCGCCCATTCCGGCACCTGCGCCAGCGCCAGTGCCGCTGAGTCCGGAATACTCGGGAACAGTTGGACTCGTAGTCTGCGAAAGCCCTCCGCTCTTGTACTGCTCGACTGCATCGCGGACGGTGCCGCTTGCGCCGGTCACCATCTCGATTCCGGCGGCAGTGAGTGTCTGGACCGCATTCGGTCCCAGGTTTCCTGTGACAACGGCGCTAACGCCCTTGCCTGCGACGGTCTGTGCCGCCTGTATTCCTGCACCGCCTGACGCGCCTATGCTCGGGTTTTGCATCGCCTCATATTCCATCGTTTCCGAGTCCACGATCATGAAATACTGGCATCGCCCGAATCTCGGGTCTACGGGCGCATCCAGGGATGGTCCCGTTGATGTTACGCATATCTTCATTTTTATCACTCTCCTTTTACAATGTGTTCTATATTCTCAACAATCGCCTCGAAGGCATTGGCAGCCTCTGACTCGTGTGCAAGCACGAATGGGATGCCGCTGTCGCCAGACTCAACAATATTAACCTCGATTGGAATCCTGCCAAGGAACGGTACATCCATGTCAGCGGCAGCATGTTCCCCGCCACCGATCTTGAATAGATCGATCGCTTCACCGCATTTCGGGCATTTGAACCCGCTCATGTTCTCTATGATCCCGATTACAGGCAGCCCAAGCTCCTTTGCAAAGGTCACCGACTTCCTCGAATCCAGCAGGGCAACATCCTGCGGAGTGGTGACGACGATCGCGCCGTCGATCTCCGGGATCAACTGGGCAACACTCAATGGTTCATCGCCGGTTCCGGGCGGGAGGTCGATTATGAGGCAGTCCAGATCACCCCAGAAGACATCTGAAAGAAACTGTTTGATCGCACCCATCTTGAGCGGTCCCCGCCATACCACTGGCGTGTCCTTGCTTGCAAGCAGAAATGCAAGGGACATGACCTTAACCCTCGGAGGCACGAAGACAGGGGCTATACCTTCTTCTGATACGTCGGGATGCGCATCCTCGATTCCGAGCATCTTCGGGACATTCGGACCGTGGATGTCGGCATCCAGGATCCCGACCTCGTACCCCTTTGCCGCGAGTGTGAGTGCAAGGTTGACTGCTACGGTGGTCTTTCCAACGCCGCCCTTTCCACTCATAACCATTATTTTGTGCTTTACTCTTCCCATACGCTCTTTTAAGCGTTTTTCCTGAGCCATACTCTCTTCGTCTTTATTCATGATTTCACCGTTCTTACTGTTACTGCATATCATGTCTGCCACTTCCGGCTCTGGTATAGCCGCGATCGCCCTCTGCCCTGTGTATGTTCACGCTTCCACAGTCCGGGCAGTTCTCTGGTCTTCCTGTGCCATAAGGAACCTCCCATGCATGTTGGCAGTCGTAGCACTGGAACTTCCTCGCTTGCGTCATCGCCATCTCGTACGTCCCTCCGTGGATTCGTAGCGCTTTGCCACAAACGAGAGCGTATCCGATCTTTCTTCTTGCCTCGGAGAGGATCCTGTGGAATGTCGGCTGCGAGACCTTCATAAGGTCTGCCGCCTCACGCTGGTCCATTCCGAGATGATCCTTCAGCCGGATGCTCTCCATCTCTTCCATCTTCATGACCACTTCACCGCGGTCCTCCAGACAGGTTGCACACGGTCTCCAGTAATCGTAATCGAATGATGACCGTATATGCCGGTGGCGTCTCGGTCTTGGCATTAATGAATAAATATTCACAATGAACTTAAACTTTTCGGTGACGCTGGGATCTCAGAATCCCGCACACGCCCTCTCCGAAAGATTCTTTGCTACGACGAATAATCACAGCTCCGCATCCACACCCCAAGTAAGCGCGCTTGCAAGCATGATCGCGTCCGAGAACTTCACCTTCACCCTTGACGTGTCCACAAAGACCAGATCCGCAAGCACAGGCGCGCCAAATCCGCCGCCACCGCCAAGAAACACAAGTGTTCGAAAGATCAGGTTTCCTGTGATCCCGTCAGGCGCAACGATGACGTTTGCACCCCCAATCGCATCTTCGATGAGGATTCCGTAGTGTTTCGCATCGATCCCGAGTTCACAGAGTCTCTCTGCGACGACTTCGCCATCAGCAAGACTCTGGTCCACGATCTCGCTCCTGCCAGCGTCCTCGAATCTGCCGCCTGAAAGAACAGCCACCTTTTCCGTTATCCCAAATCTCCTGATGGCATTTACGCTTTTGGATACCAGATCGACCCGGTCTGCCACTGAATTTCCTTCATCGATCCCGACTGGCACAAGGAAAAACGGAACACCGTCAGCGGTTGTGAGGAGCGCAAGTCTCTCCAGTCTCGAAACTCCAAGCACGCTTTTCAGGTATCCAAGGGTCTTTGTGGCGCCAAGCGTGCCGCGGACAGCGGCATCGATCCGCCCATCCACGAGTCGGTCCACCAGTTCAACTTCCGGTTTATCCGAATGGATGATCTCAAGATCGGTGCCGGTTGCAGATATCTCACTTTCGTCTCCGATCAGCACAACATCTGCAAACTGGCGTGCGCTCTCGATATCCGCGATCATGGACTCGCTTGCCGTGCCATCTGCGATGCCGATTCCGACGCGCGCTCTGCACGCCTTCGCCCGGTTCCGAATCGTCCCTATCATGTCGGTCATGTTAGTCATGTCGGTCACATCCATCATGTCAACCATAATCTATCAGGTCATAATCTGATCCAGCCAATCTCGACATATCCAACCCCTCCGGCTTCATCCCCGGTTCGGTCATCGGGATAGCCAAAGACCATCCGCTTGTGGACCGTGTTTGCGATGCGCACAGCGCGCGAGAGTTCGGGCAGGGCGAAGACGTAATCGGACGCGATGGTATGCACAAGGTATTCCGAGTGTGTATCGGTTTTAAATTGTTTATAGACCCGAAAATGAGTCCCGAACTTAAATCCGGTCTTGACAACGAATCCGCAGTCCCGAAGGTTCGAGTAAACCAGGTATTTCAGCGTGTATCCGGGTTCGACCCCTTCCGCGTATTCATTGAACTCGGCTGCGTTCTTATGCTCGATCTTGATCCACTGCTTGTCGAGGAGGTATCCGGACTCGACTAATGATAATTGGAGGCGCAGTTCATCGAGTTTCTTCCCGAAAAAGTAATTCTGGTGGAGAAAATCGGCAATCGCAGGCTCCCAGACGATCGTGCGGTCGTTGATCAGACTTGCATCCGCAGGCGTTCCCGCGCCACTGACATCCGGTTCGGCTTGCCCGCCTGACATAATTATTTTCTTTAGTTCATAAAATGTTATATCGCTTTCTTCATCTACTATCGCGAGTATCAACCGTTTTCTTGCGTTCTCTGCCTTGTTGAGTTCCGAGATCATGCGTTGCAGCGGAAGATGCGCCCGCTCCGAGATCACGTAGACGAAGACATGAGCCGGCGTCTTTCCGGGATGCCCGCCCCTCGGATATATCCGGAACCCGATCGGGCTCATCTTTGTGTAGTATCCGCGTTCGCGCAGGTCCTTAAAGACGATATACCCGAGTTCGAAGTCCTTGACACGCTCTGATGCGATCTCAAAGAACGCTTTGAAGTCGAGAGCCTTTCTGTCTGAAAATATCTCTATCTTTCCGCGGGAAAGCAGATATGCTCCTTCGATCAAGGATAGTTCGAGTTTTCCGTCCTTTACGCGCCCGTAGAAGCCACGATCGTACAGTTCTTCGACCGCTTCACTTCCTGCTGTCAGCATATCATCACGTAGTTCGCATTCCATCGTCTGGTTTTGTTCGCGTAATGTTTATATTGCTATCCATCCACTTATGATTCACTGCGGCTCATGGGCTCGTGGTCTAGTCGGTTATGACGTCGCCTTGACATGGCGGAGGTCCTGAGTTCGAATCTCAGCGGGCCCATTTAAGTTGTAGATGTCACTCTGGTGGTGCGGGGCTTACCAAACGGCACTTACAGCCAGCCGCCCGTATCCGGTGTACCTGCCATGTCTCACAAAAAATTCGCCACCCTTGCCGTTGCCGCGCTCCTCATCGTTGTGGTAGCGTGGTTCGGGCACGTCACCAATCAGGAGGTGGAGGATATTGTGCAGCAGCAGTTCACCCAGCAGCAATTGCTGCTCACACGGCAGGCAGCTGTCGGAATCGAGGGATTTCTTGAGGAGAAGACCGTTTTAATCGAGGTGCTGGCAACCGATGCATCAGATACGTCACCAGAAGGCATGGCACGGAGTTTTATACCAATTTATTACAGATCCAGAGGTTTTTTTGCAATTCAATTTATAAATAGCACCGGCGTGGTGGTATCAGGCCATCCGGCAGAAGATACGCCAATCGGATTTGATCTGTATGCGGAGAACAAAAATCAGGCATTCGATCGTGCAAAGGATCGCAGAGAGACATATATCACAGACCCGGCACCGCTCTTTGAAGGCGGGCTTGGTTCATACGCATGGGTGCCGGTGTATGATGATAATGAATTCAAAGGCACGATACTCGCGATTATCAGGGTGTCCTCGCTATCTGAGCGATTTCTTACCGATGTCATGCCTGAAGGGCATGGATATATGTACATGATCGATTACTCCGGACGTTCGCTGTATGACGGAGCGCACAAGGAGATAATCGGCGAAAAGTATATCGGGAGTTTCTGCACCAATGATTCGTCCTACGCAGAAATCTTATCGGAGCAGATGCAGGAAGCGGAGGGGACTGGTTATTATTTCGACGAATCTTCCGGAGAGTGGCGGATCGTGGTATACACGCCTGTCGTCTGGCGTGACCTCGTCTGGTCGGTTGCCACAAGCGTTCCTGCAAGCGATGTGGACGCGCTGGTACATTCGGTCTACAGAAAGCAGATCCTGTTCATCGCAATCGTCATCGCAATCATCCTTGCCGGAAGCGGAAGCATCGTTCATATCTTTTCGAGATGGAACAGGGAGCTGGAGAACGAGGTCGAAAGAACAACAGAGGACTTGAAAAAGTCAAATACGGAACTTGAGTCCGCAAACATCAGATTGTTGGAACTTGACCGGTTGAAATCCGAGTTCGTCTCGATCGCATCACACGAACTGAAGACGCCGCTCACATCGATAAAACTTTCAATGGACATCCTGAGATCACTTTCCGGCTCAGAGAAAGACATCCGCACGAAAGACGAGTTATTCGGGATCATTAACCGTAATATTGAGAGACAGAGCAGCCTCGTAACCGATCTCCTCGATATATCACGAATCGAGACCGGGACTCTGAAATTCAATCTTGAACCTGTAGATCTGTACGATATCATCAGGGAATCGGTCAGAAGTATGAGAGATATCGCAGAGGGGAAAGGTATTTCCGTTCACACCGACCTGGAAGGTGAATCACTTGAGATCACTGGAGACCGGGATCGGTTGGTGCAGGTTTTTGTAAATCTTATCGGAAATGCGCTTAAATTTACTGAGAAAGGCGAGATTCGTATTCAAGTACGGATGGTGGCAGGGCATCCCGAGATCAGGGTCAGCGATACGGGAATCGGAATCCCGCCAGACGAACTGGGCAGGATATTTGACAAATTCCATCAGGTAGATTCCGGATTGACGCGCGAGGCTGGCGGCAGCGGGCTTGGGCTTGCGATCTGCAGGGGAATCATTAAGGGGCATGGCGGCAGCATCAGGGCTGAGAGCGAGGTTGGACACGGGAGTACGTTTGTGATCGTTCTGTAAGAGATCCGGAGAGTTGGTGGGATTTGCAATGGTGTTGGCGATGAAGAGGATCTAACCAGCCATCCCACCCACATCCCACTTAATTTTACCCTGCGGTTGCGGCATTCCGATGTTTCACATTTAATCATTAAATCTTTCGATTAATCGAAATATTTAAGTACTGTTAGTTACATACGTATCATCCGATGAGTCTATTAATCGACCAGTCAGGACATGAGCAGCAACCACTGGATGGACGAAGAGACGTGATCGCCGGAATTGCAGGCGGAGTTGGCGGTGGCGTGGTGGCAGGGATAGGGAGTTTGATGGGCGTTCCCCCAGTCCACACGGCACTGATTGCGGCAACTGTTGCTATTGTTTTTTATGGATTGATGAACCGCCTCTGGCTTTCTGCCCCGGATAAATCCAGTTGACTACCAAACGCACGGGCAACTTATGCAACTTATACAACTTATGCAACCGGACAGACCGCGCAAACTTGCGGAAATCTTTTGAATCGTGCACCCCCCTGGTAAACCATGACCATTGAGATAACCCTGATCGGGACCGGAGTTGCCATGCCCCAGCCACACCGAGTGCAGTCAGGCATTCTTGTCAATCTCGATTCGCCGGTATTGTTCGACTGCGGAAGCGGGGTTCTTCCGCGCCTTCTGGACTGCGCAGCGATCGGGCACGTGTTCCTCACACATCTGCATCTTGACCATGTTGCAGACGTCATGAGTCTTATAAAGGCGAAATGGCTATGCGGAAGTCACGACCTCCGGATATACGGCCCATCCGGCACCAGAGAGTGGCTTTCACGGGTTTTCGATGCGTATCCTTACATGTTGGGCAAGATGAATATCGAGGTCTTTGATATGGCTGATCAGGATCGCGTCCCGATCGGAAGGTACGAGATCATCTGCGTTAGAACCGCACACGGGATGCCTTCGCTTGGATACGGCATCGCTGACGAGGAGGGACGTGTGCGGGTCGTGTACTCTGGCGATACCGAACCCATAAAGAGCATTGCCGCGCTCGCAAGCGGCGCAGACCTCCTGATCCATGAGTGCTCGTTTCCTGACTCGGTGCCTGATGTCACCAATCACACGACGCCGCGGATGCTTGGGGATATGATGGTTGGGATAGCGGTTGGGCGGATCATCCTGACGCACCTGTATCCGCACACGATCGGACTAGAGGATGAGATGGTTGCGACGGTGCACGAGTACTGCGGCTGCGATGTCACGATCGGGGAGGATATGGAGACTGTTGTGCTCGATTCCGCCTGACCCTGATGACCCACATCACCCATGCATCATTCGTGATTTTTTGATGCCGATTTTATCACGAATGCTCACGTTTAAACGAATGACACGAATCGAGTAAATCGGCGGAAAACACCCGGATTTTTAGACAGTGCCGTCGACGATAAAGCTGTTATCGATGAATCGCTCATGACGATTCATTACCGTTCTCCACCCCGGTCTCTGGCACATAGATCACCTTCCCGTCGGCAAGCTTGTATGCCGTCCCGAGCACCTCACCCTCCCCGCCAGCGATCCTGTCGGTCATGTTCATCACCTCGATCGTCTGCCCTTCCTTTATCATGATCTGCATATCCGGCTGTCCCGGGTTTGTGACCACGGTGAGGTCGGCGTCAGGATCGAGCAGTTGTGGTATATGGTACGACACCACAAGCATCACGATCAGCGCGACCGAGAAGACCATCGCAACATCGAAGATATTTGCCACGCCGGAGAGCGGACTTTGTTCGGAATCTTCGTCCAGCAGCCCTTTCCGCCGTGTGCGCTTACTTCTCGGCATATTTCTCCTCAAAAGCATCGAGAATGCATTCGATGTCGTTTATGTCCTGCTGGTACCATCTTCTGCGGATCATCGTGAGACTAAATCCGATGGTGCCTGAAAAAAGCCCGAGCACGGTGGTTGCGAATGCGATCACCAGATTGCTTGCGAGTTGCTCCACATTTCCCTCGGCAAGCCCCATCAGCGCAGGACCAAGTGGAATCAGTGTGCCCATGAGACCTAACATCGGACCGACTGTGGCTAAGAGTCTCGTCGTCTCGAGTTTCTTTGCCATCGCAATCTCGCAATCACCAAACAGCCTGTCGAAATTGAAGTATCCCCTCCCGATCTGGTCTGCAAGATCGCGCATGAATGCAGATACAAAGAATGGCAGTTTACCGTTTATGAGGGCGGAAGCGTCCGCTTTTCTGCATAACTCTTCCAACCCCATGACGTCCCGGTATCTCCTTGTGTATTCGGAGATGAACTCGCCAGCAAGCGCAAGTGACCAGACCACAAATGCCAGGAGGAGGAGGATTACCGGATACAGGAGTGCGTACGAGATCCAGTACAGCGTCTCAAATATTACTGTCGATGTGTCCATGTTAGTGCCTCACCGTCCCTCTGTCCTGTCGATGGCAAATCCGATCGCTATGATAAATAACAGCGCGATGAGCGGTACCACGGTTCCCGCGAGATCAAAGTTCCCTGATGTTATCTCCAATTGTTTTGTCTTCATGTATGCTGGCATTAGAAGCGCTCCAAGAATATAGAAGAGTCCGATGAAGATCATCGCATCACCAAGTGCAGCCGGGGTCTTGCCAAGCCGCCTGAAGAAGAGCGAAGATATGATCACGAATACAGAAAATGTCACCCCGACGATGATGCCGATTGCGATGCCGCCCAGACCGATGTGTGAAGCAAGGATGCTACATGCGATGAATATGGCGGCAAGACAGACCGGACACGGCAGCGACAGGATTGCGAAGGTGCGCTTCGTGACATCGCAGCCGGAGTTCCACTTACGCGTCGTGTACACGCCCGCAGCGACCAGAGCGAGCGCAAGCATCGTGTGGAATGCAATGCCGAGATTGAGCAGCCCCTGCATTAAATCGATCGAGAATAGCGTGATCAGGTAGCCGATGAAGATTGAGATCACAAGGTAACCTGCTGCAACATACAGGATATCTCTCTTCCGGATGCTTGAGAGTCCGCATCCGGCTCCGGTCTTGATCCCGAACACTGCGATACTTGTCAGAACGCCTATCACTGCAACGCTTATCAGACTCATTGTTCATCCTCTATTTAGTTGAATTTAGAACAAGTTTAGCTTATAAGGGTTGCGGTCGGGACATCCGGAAGAATGATTTTTTAGTGAACAGGTTACTTTTCTACGAGTTTTTGCAGGATCTGCTCCAGACGGAGGTTGTGCGCACCCATAAGTTTATTATGCTCCCTCTGTTCTTCGATATAGCTATCAAAGCGTTTGTTATGCTCCCTCTGTTCTTCGATGTAGCCATCAAGGCGTTTGGTATGCGACCCCATTTTCTGATTGAAAGTTCTTTGTTCGTCTGTGAATGCATCGAATTTCATGTTCATCGCATCAATACCCGTCTTGATATCCGGGAGCATACTAACACCCTCCTTGATGCCAGGCAGCGCTTCCAGCAATTTAACACCCTTGTCCAGTTTTCTGCCGATGTCGGATATCTCATCAGTCCCGAGTTTCAAGAACTCCGAAGGTATATTCAGATCGATATCGGTGATGATTTCATCCTTCACAAACTGTCCGATACTGATACCGGGTGGTGCCCGCGTCTGCATCGCATGGAATAATTTATTCACCCTCAACCGAACCACCGCAAAGCATCCTCACGCTGCCATCGGGATCATTGAATACATAACCGCGTACATGATAGGAATTTGCAGTGTTCTCGATGAATCTGTGAAATCCAATGTCCTGCACATCGCCAGTTACAGTGACATTGTAGTACCTGCCACCCATGCATCGTACTTATGGGGCAGAATATAAAAATGTATGCTTCTCGGGTAATGGCGGAAAAAAGAAGAGCGGTGAGGTTTGGGTCTATTTGCCGCAGCACCGGAACGTGGAAATTATGTTGATGTACCAGAACACGCACCTGAATGGCGATATGTGGGTCAAGCGGGGGCACTGATCCCGAGTCCGGTGATTGCAATCTTTATCTCTGCGACATCATCGCTCAACTGATCGTATTTCATTCTCAGATCCAGCATTTCTTTATGAATCTCTTCCAGAGATATTAATTTATCTTTCATTATTACTGTATTTTCTTTTATTTCTTTTATCTGACTCGTATCTGCTTTTATCTGACCGGTGTCTGCTTTTATCTGACCGGTGTCTGCTTTTATCTGACTCGTGTCATCC
>QBUV01000135.1 GCA_013572355.1 Candidatus Methanogaster sp. | reverse complement strand
CAACTCTCTGTGATCCTCTGTGCTCTCTGTGGTTTAATCTTCCTTACCCTAACCAGATCATTAGGAAGTGAAAAAGTGCATGCACTCGCGAATTACCAGAGAGCCGATTTTGTTGATGATTCCGGGGCTATGATAGCCGCTTTATCCAACCCTCCGGTTCCTGAGATCTTTACCAAAAAATAAACACGCAATAACACAGCAAAGTGCACTTTTAGCACTCTGCCGCAAGCAACGCTTCACTATAAACCCCATATCCCTTCTCGATCCCATCGAGCAGCATCTCGCTGTAGCCATATAGATCGGCAAGGCGCTCCCGGTGATCTGCGAGCAGTTCTTCCTCGCTCTGGACGTACTCGCCCGGAACCAGTTCGTCGCCACAGTACTCGACCAGCCGCCGGATGCTCTCGAGAGTCGTGTCAAGATGGAACTGTAGCCCGATGACCCTGCCACCATACTCAAACGCCTGATTCCGGCATGCATCCGACTCTGCAATCCATGTTGCGCCCGGCGGCAGGTCAAACGTGTCGCCGTGCCAGTGAAACGCTGTGAACTGTTCAGGGAGGCGGCTGAACGCCCTGGATTTGCAGGCAGCGTCAGTGAGCCGCACGTCGAACCATCCGATCTCGGGGTACTGGTTATTGTGGATTTTCGCGCCGAGAACGCTTGCGATCAGCTGGGCGCCGAGACAGACTCCGAGAACGATTCTGCCGGAGTCGATCGCGTCTTTGATGAAGACTTTTTCTCTGGCAAGCCACGGGAACCTGTCTTCCTCGTAGATGTTCATCGGACCGCCCATTATGATCAGCCAGTCGAATTCTTCCGGTTCAGGTAGTGGATCGTTGTTGTAGAGTTGCGTGCCTGATATCTGGTGCCCTTTCGGGAGTGCCCAGTTCTCGATGTTTCCCAGTCCCTCAAACGGGACGTGCTGCAGGTAATGGATTCTCAACGTGTATTTCCCCCATCACGTCGACCTTGGACAGAACCGCTCGAGCCCAAGCAACTCCGCAACCCCCGCGATACTGATCCCATAAAAGACCGCCTTCTCCTGTGCCATCTCAAGTATCGGCTCGAGGGTCCCGTTAACGACCGTCGTTCCCGTAACAAGCGCCAGATCGCACCATTTAAGCACCTCTTCCGCATCCGTGCTACCGTCCAGAACGACAACACCGAATTTCTCCTTTCCGATATTCTCCGGGTCCATATCCAGTATCTTGAGATCATGTCGTTCGGAACAGCGCCGTGCGTGCACCGGCTGAAATCCGACCAGTGCGATCTTTGATCCCCTGTGCCCCTCGAGAAACTCAAGGAGATCCAGACCGCACTCAGCAGGACCCTTGTCCTTGCAGTGAACACTTCCCTCAATCATCCCAAGATGCCGCATCACCGCGTTCAGTGTTGCAACAAAGATCGCCCTTCGGTAGTTGTTGGTGAGTTCCATAGATAGGACATCCTGAAGCGTCCCCTCAAAATCGCCGTACATGTCTGTGAATGCCTGTCCGAAGCTGCCCGAAAACTCTGCCTGCATCATCCGCTCATGCCCTTTCAGTATAGGGAAGTCATCGCCCTCAGGGTTTCCTATCGCTTCTTCCGGTGTCAGGGGTTTTGCCTTTACGGTCACGGCTTCTTCTGACAGGTCATTATCTGCCACAATCTTCTCGAATTTCTCTCGTATCGTTGTGTACATCGTTATCATCTCTTGCAGTAGCAGTCGATCGTGCAGCCGGCGCAGTTCTGTGCGTTATGTGCATTATATGTATTATGTACGTTCTGTGAACCGCAAAAACATTGTGCTTCCGTTTCCAGGATTTTACCACCGGCAATCGTTATGATCCGGTCGCCCATCTCTTCTGCCTCTTCCGGGTTATGGGTAACAAGAACCGTCGTGATCCCCAGGTCTTTTTGTATCTTCCTGATCTCCTTTCTGATGCACTGGCACGTTCCCGCGTCCATGCTGTTGAACGGCTCATCAAGGAGCAGTACCTCCGGCGACACCGCAAGCGCCCGTGCCAGTGCCACCCGCTGCCTCTCTCCGCCGCTCAGATTCTTTGGATAGCGATCCCTCAGATGCTCGATTCTCGTCAGCCTGAGGAGTTCATCCACGTTTTGTGCGATCTCGGTCTTTCCGTCTCCTTTCACTGCCATCCCATATCCTATGTTGGATGCGACATTGAGATGCGGAAATAGTGCGAGATTCTGGAAGAGATACCCGATCTTCCGCTCGTTTGTCGGTATCCTGTCAACCGTTACTCCGTCGAAGAGGACAGTTCCATCGTAGTTCACGAGTCCTGCGATGGTTGCAAGCAGTGTTGATTTTCCTGCCCCGTTCGGACCGGTTACGACCAGTAACTCCTTGTCAAATATCTCCATATTCAGATCATTAAATACATAATTTCTAATATTCTTCAATTCAATGTCAGGCATTATCTCCACTCCTTTGTCAGTCTCGTCTCGATATACTGAAATACCCGCTCAAAGGCAAGGCACATCACCGAAAGAACCATCAGACAGACGATGATGATATCAACCCGCAGCAGACTCTCCGACCTGATCAACAGCGCACCAATCCCTGTCGGGATCGCAACCATCTCAGCAGCGATCACAACCCTCCACGCCATCCCTGCCTCAAGCCGAAGCCCGGTAAAGATGTTTGGCACGGCAAGCGGCAGGAGAATCGTGGTCAGGATCTTCCTGTCAGACGCTCCAAGCGTTTTTGCTGCGTTGATGACCTCGCTATCAACACTCCTGATGCCTGTGATCGTGTTATAGAGCACAGGAAAGAAGGAACACAGGAATATCAGTACGATTGGCAACATCTCGTTTATTCCGATCCAGATCATCAGTAGTGGCGCCCATCCAAGCGTTGGTATCGGATAAAGTAAACTGAATATCGGGTGAAACGACCTGTTTATGAGCTCCTTGCAGCCCATAACAGTCCCCATCATGATACCTGCCAAAGAGCCCAGGAAAAATCCTGCCAGCACCCGGAATAGACTGCTTGCAAGATTATCAAGCAAGACTCCGGTGACTGTTAGGTGGTAGAACTCCTGCATCACACTGGAAAATGATGGAAAGATGTATTCGGGAACTATGTGTATTCGGGCGATACCTTCCCAGATCAGAGCGAATACGATGATCGGTATACATCCATCCACTATATTCCGTAGTCTCATACCTACTCCATCATATCCTCAGCTCTCATGCCTTCCTCGATATAGCCAAGTTCTGCCATGAAGTCGATCACCTCCTGAACGGAAGCCGGATCGATCTCAGTGGTGTAATTCAGCCGGGAGATCGATCTTTTGATGACCTCCGGTTCGCTGTCAAGTTCTTCTGCAAGAATTCTGGCAGCATCATCCGGATTCTCATTAATCCAGGTAGTTGCCCTCTCTGTCACCCGAACCAGTCTTCTCACGGTTTCAGGATCGTCTTCGATCAGTTCCCGTTTGACGACGAGGACACTGCCTTGCATATCATGCCACAGTTCATGGCTTGTGATGAGCATCGTAAAGCCTTTCGACTCGGCAGCGGTTGCATGGTGCTCTGGCAGGAATGCAGCATCGATCCTTCCGGTTTCAAGGGCGATCACCTGCTTAAGTGGCTCCATACGCTGGATCCGGACGTCCTTGAGGTCGTACTCCTGAATCATGCGGTTTAACAGGAGGTCCACCATGCCGCCTTCTCGCACGCAGCCGATGGTCGCACCATTCAGGTCAGAGATGTTTACGATATCAGGGCTTGCAACCAGACCATAGCCATGTTTGTGAGTTCCGGAAACGATCACCAACGGAACGCCTCTCGAGTGTGCCATTATGGCAGGAGCAAGGCAGATATACGCAACCTCGATATCCCCTCTTGCAAGCGCACTGGTAAGTCGCATTCCGGTGGCATAGCTCTCATAAGTGGTTAGGTTGATCCCCTCTGCCTCGTACCAGCCGTTCTCCTTTGCCACATAAGCACATGCGGCGTGGTTATTGAACTCCACAGCCATCCCGATATTGGTGGTGTCTTCTTTTTCCATACACCCCGTTGCAAGGACTGTCAGGATGAGTAGTCCCATCCCGAACAGTGCCATGCGCTCACGCCGAATCCGCATGATCCAGAATCGCGTTGGTGATCCGATCGACAAGATTGATCCCGCCGCCGTACCCGATGATCGCTCTTCGCTGGTAGCCAACCCGGTCAAAGACAGGAAATCCGATCCTCGCGAAAGCGATCTTCTCGTCGTCTCTGATATATGCCATCTCCGAGTTCCCCATCAGCAGATCGACTCCAACCTTTTTGATCGCTTCATGCAGCTCGTAGAGGTCGCATCCCGAGATGATCTCGATCTCGTGCCCTGTCTGGCTTGCGACCGCCTGCACATCCGAAACAAACTCCTTGCTCTCGGTTCCGGTCGCAATGATTGCTGGCTCCATCCCGAGTTCATGCACAAATCGTGCCATGCCGGATGCGACATCAGGGTCTGCGTGGATCGCGACCTTCTTCTGTGCGATCTTGAACTGCACATCGATCATCGCATCGATGAGCCGTCCCCGGTCCTTTCGCAGTTCGTCCGGAATCGGTCTTCCCGTGAGGTGGCTCACGTTCTCGAGGAACCTGTCAGTGTTGGCAACGCCAATCGGGCATGAACCTGAGATCATCGGTACCTTGTGTTTGCTTGTAAGATACTTTGCAGCTGCTCCGCCTGCATGTTTGCATAGGGCGATTGACCCAATCGAGTTTGCTGTGTCAGCGATCTGGGCAAGCGTTGTCCCGCCATCCGGAAACCGCGGTCTCGGCAGTATCAGCGGAGCATCAAGCGTCTCTGAGATGTCTGTCAGGATGATCGCTTTTACCCGCATCGCAGCAAGCATACCTTTGAGTTCCCTGATATCTCCCGGGTTTAAGAGTCCAACAACGATGTTAATCTTGCTGTTGGGTCCGGTCTGCTCTGCAAGGTGTGTCACCAGTGCTTTCACTGCGTTGTCGTATCCTGTGACGTGGGAACCGATATAACTCGGTGTGTGCATAGGGACCAGCGTGGAAGGCAGGTCGATCTTTCGGAGGATTCCGTCAACATCGTCCCCGATTGTCTCTGATAGGCAGGTCGTGAGAACCGCGATCAGTTCCGGCTGCCTTCTTGCCACAAGCGCGTGCACCCCTTTGATAAGGTTGTCTGCTCCACCAAAGACCGCAGCGTCCTCGCCAAGCGAACTTAGTGCTATCTCGACCGGCTCCTGGAAGTGTCGGTTGAACATTCGCATCGGATATGCTGCGCAGCCCTGCGATCCGTGCACAAGCGAGATTGCGCCGTGTACGCCGAGCACCGCCTGCATCGCACCGATCGGCTGGCATATCATGCCTGGATTGATCGTGACCGATCTCTTTGCCTTTGCCTTTGTCTCTGTTTTCGCTTTCGCTTTTGTCTGGGTCATACTCTTCCCTCGATTAATTTCCATGCCGGATGGTTGATCGTCGTGTGTATGTCCTTTGCGAACTTCAGAAATCCGCTGTACACGGCATACGGTCCTCTCTCGTACGAGTGACCGTTGACGAACGGCACCCCGAGTTTGTATGCAAGGAACTTCTCCTTGAGTCCCGAGATGAAGAGGTCGGGCTTGTATCCAAGGAGAATCTCCCGCAGTTCAACAGAGTTTGGGTTGTCGATCACCAGGGCTCCATCGCCGATCCGTTCGATGATCTTCTCATAGTCATCGGTGTGCCCGAACGTCGTTGCAGCGCCGATCACTTCCATCCCGAGTTCCTCCATCAGCTTGATCCAATGCCACGCACGCGGCGCACCCTGATAGATGAAGACTCGCTTTCCACGGAGTTGTTCTTTGTAATGCTCAATTTCAGGCAGTATCTTTGCAACCTCGCTCTCTATGACCGCCTCTGCCTTATCTTCAAGACCAAAGAAGGCTGCAACATCACGAAGCGACTTTGATGTCTGCTCGATTCCGAATAGGGAGACCGGCATGTATGGGAGTTCGTATTTCTCCTCCATCAACTCGCAGATATACGGGGTTGACCTCTGACAGTGCACGACATTCAACTTCGCCCTGTGCGCCACCGCGAGATCATTGATCGATGCGTTTCCTGTGAACGTGCAGAGAATCCGGAGCCCCATCGCCTCAAAGAGCGGTTCGATGATCCAGAGGTCGCCCTGGATGTTGTAGTCCCCGATGATGTTGATGTCATGCGGAGTGACCCGGTCTGGCTCCTTTGTGCCAACGATCTTCTCAAAGATCACGTCGTTTGCGATGTGGTGTCCGAGCGACTGGCTGACGCCCCTGAAACCCTCGCAGCTGAATGGAATCACCGGGACTCCGATCTCTTTTGCTGCGCTCTTGCAGACCGTGTTTATGTCGTCTCCGATGAGCCCAATCACACATGTCGCATAGACAAACACGCCATTCACAGCGGGAAAACGCTCATAAGCTTCTATGATCGAGTTGTACAGCTTCTTCTCGCCGCCGAAGATGACGTTTGGCTCCTGCATAGAGGTTGAGAAGCAGTATTTCCTGTGGAACTCAGTGTTGTCTGAGAGATTCTGCCGGCGACCGCCACCCCATGTGTAGTAGGCGCAGCCGATTGGTCCATGGATGAGGTGTATAACATCCTTGACCGGTCCTCCGACCACGCCCATGCATCCTGCATACGTGCAGCCGCGCTCGGTCAGGTCTCCTGGCGTTGTCTGGACATTACACATCGGAACGATCGTCTCGCCCGACTTTTTGATGTAGGTGTGCTTCTCCCGTTCGGGTATCGGTATGTCGCATTCAAGTAGTGTCAGTGGCATTGCTTCCTCCCATTTTCATAATGGTATCTGTTATAGTGTTCGTGGAATAGTATCTATCACGAATTTCACGAATAGACGAATGACACGAATCCAGTTCTCGGCATTCGTGCCATTCATTCATTCGTGACCTCGTAGTGTTTCTGTTATAACGCATCATCGCCCCGTTCTCCTGTGCGGATGCGGACCGCCTCATTCGTCGGGCAGACAAAGATCCTCCCGTCGCCGATCATCCCGGTCCGGTTGACCTGCGCGATCAGCTCAACCACCCTGGGGACAGATTCATCGTCCGCCACGATGTTGAGCATCCTCTTCGGGATGAAACGAATCGCTGCCTTCTTAGAATCGGGCGATACATTCCCCTGCGGGCTTATGTAGAGTCCTTTCTGTTTGCCGCGACCATACACGAGGGTGGCGGTGAGGCAGGTATATCCAGCCTCTGCCAGAACGTCTTTGGTCGCCTGTATCTTATTCATCCGGATTATGGCGATCACTTCTTTCATCTCTATAGACCCCTCTCGCCGGTACGAATCGTGTACGCCTCGTCGATCGGGCTTATAAAAATCTTGCCATCGCCGAAACTCCCGGTTCGTGCAGCATCCTCGATTATCTTGATAATCTCAGCCACATCCGTGTCATCTGCCGCGATCATCAGCATCACCTTTGCCAGTTCGTCGTAGACGGTCGGTCCGATCCGTATGCCCTTCTGCCTGCCCCTGCCAAAGACGTCGATTCTCGTGAATGAAGCGAATCCCCCATCATCGAGGCTGTCCACCACCTCGTCCACCTTTTCAGGTCGTATGATTGCTCTTATCATCTGCATGACATCACACCTCCTGCTTTAGTCCACGACTCCGAATTCGGTCATCATGCTCTCAAGCTCGTCCATCGTGATCGGCTCAGGGACCACGAACATGTCGTTCTCAAGGATGTTCCTGGCAAGTGCGCGGTACTCATCTGCCTGATTGCAGGTTGGATCGTACTCGATCACGGTCTTCTTCCGAATCTCTGCCTGCTGGACGATGTTGTCCCTTGGCACAAAGTATACGAGCTTGCTTCCGATGCGCTCTGCGAACGCCTCCACCAGTGCACGCTCGTTCTCAACCTGGCGGCTGTTGCAGATGATGCCGCCGAGCCTGATCTCACCCTCCTCTGCGAACTTGACAATGCCTTTGCAGATGTTGTTTGCCGCATAGAGTGCCATCATCTCGCCTGACGCCACGATGTAGATCTCCTTTGCATATCCTTCACGCATCGGCATAGCAAATCCTCCGCAGACTACGTCACCAAGGACATCGTAGAAGACAAAGTCGGGGTCTTCGTCATAAGCTCCGAGTGCCTCAAGCAGTTTTATAGCGGTGATGACACCTCTTCCAGCGCAGCCGACACCTGGCTCAGGTCCTCCCGCCTCGACGCATCGTATCCCGCCGAATCCTGTGTGCAGGATCTCGTCGAGTTCCACGTTCTCGGCACCCACCTCACGGAGCGTGTCAAGAACGGTTGGCTGCCTAACTCCACCCATCAGCATCCGTGTTGAGTCTGCTTTCGGGTCACACCCGATCTGCATGATCCTGTGGCCCATATCGGCAAGCGTTGCAGTCAGGTTCTGGGTGGTCGTCGATTTCCCGATGCCACCTTTTCCGTACATTGCTATCTGTCTCATTATATATACCTCCCGGTGTGTGTTGTGTTCCGTCCGAATCGCCTGCGGATGCCGGTTGAACCAGCATTGTCGCATGGATGCGAAATGGCTGTTGCTATCCCATTGTTTCGATTCATCTCTCTCGTCTCCTGTAGACCGCCCCTCTGATAGGGAGACGGTATGTTACTGTCGATGTTATAGTATATAAAGTTTATGGTAGGGCAGAATTGTGAGATTGGGTGATCGAGTCCATTAATATTGACCCGGATGGTTGCCAGGATATGCGCCCCTATACGCATCTTTATTTTTTACAATCGCGTTGAGATCATAAGTCCGGGAGCTTTACCCAATACGGTCAATGTGGGATCTATAAAGATGGGAATTCACATAGAACGCAATCCGATCCTGGTTTCCATGCTTAAAGATATTGAAGGGATACCCTATCGGGGATTGGAACAGGTGTCCGGAGAATCCTCTGTGAATGCGAAAGTGCGGGGCTAATTGTCGATTTTATTGAAGAGAAGGATAACGAGCAGTTCAAAGTCATTTTTTATAGGACTTGACAAGCATCTTTTTCAGAGAGAGAGCAAGCGTTGCGAGATAATTCCAAAACCCGGAATATACCCCCTTCAAGAAGTTGCCTCGTCCAAAGCGCACGGTTACCACCAATACCCCGAAAAAAGAAGACACAGAGGCTCTATAGAGCCTCGCCGTCTTCTTCCCCGGTCCGGATACGTATCGTGCGCTCGACCGGTATCACGAAGATCTTACCATCTCCTATGCTATCGGTTGCAGCCGTATTCCGGATTACCTCCACCACTTTATCCACATCCCGCTCGGATACCACGACCTCGATTCTGGTCTTTGGGAGCAGATCGACGCAGTACTCGCGTCCGCGCCATTGCTGGACGATTCCTTTCTGCTGTCCGCGCCCCCTGACCTCAATCACGGTCATGCTCACGAATCCGGCATCAGCCAGAGCGGATTTCACCTCTTCGAGCTTCATCGGGCGTATTATTGCCTCGACCTTTCTCATTTCGCTCATTTCAGCCATCTTGTTCACCTCTCACCTTATTCGGTTATGTACTCGGGGTATGCCCGTATTCCGTGTTCTGTGATGTCCAGACCTTCAAGCTCCTCTTTCTCAGAGACCCGCAGCCCTATGACAACGTCGATCAACTTGAAGACGATCAAGCCTGCCACAAATGCCCAGATGATGGCTGCAAGTGCGCCTACGACCTGGACAATGAACTGGTTCACGCCGCCGTACAATAAACCTGGTGCACCTGCCGCATACACGGCACCATCAAGGATTCCGTTGCCCATGCCGACCGAGAAGATCCCGACTGCGAGAAGGCCCCATGTGCCGCAGTAGCCGTGCACTGCAATCGCACCGACCGGGTCATCGACCTTTAAGACTGCCTCATTAAACATCACGCCCGCATAGACGATCGCGCCTGCAATGAGTCCGATCACAATTGCTGCCCAGTTCTCAACCGAGCCGCACGGTGCTGTTATTGCAACAAGCCCTGCAAGGACACCGTTTGCGGTAAGCGAGGGGTCGGGTTTTCCGGTTTTCATCCACGTGAGGATCATCGCGGCTACAGCACCAGCAGCAGCAGCAAGGAACGTGTTTGCAACAGCAAGGTTCATGAAGGAATCGCTACCGTCAAGGGTTGAACCGCCGTTGAAACCGAGCCAGCCGAGCCAGAGCAGCAATACTCCGAGGAAACCAAACGTGATGTTATGGCCCGGAATGACCTGTGGCTTTCCGTTCTTAAACTTGCCGAGCCGGGGACCAAGGATGATCACGCCAGCAAGCGCTGCATATCCGCCGATCGAGTGAACAACGCCGCTTCCGGCAAAGTCATGGAAGCTTGCGCCGCACATCTGCACAACCCAGCTTCCGTCTCCTGTCAGGAGTGCAAATTCAGCGCCGGACCAGACCCAGTGTCCATAGACCGGGTAGATGATCGCAACAAGCAGCCCTGTGAATACCAGATACGCCTTGAAGTTGGTTCGCTCTGCCATCGCACCTGAGACGATGGTTGCGCCTGTTGCAGCAAAGACCATCTGGAAGAACCATGCGTTCCAGATCGCGTTGTCAGCGCCGCTTAAGCAGAACTGGCTGAACCCGAAGATTCCACCGACACTATCACCGTACATGATCGCCCAGCCAACGAGCCAGTAGATCAGAACGCCGAGGCAGATCGTCATCAGATTCTTCATCAGGATGTTCGCCGTATTCTTTGCCCGGGTGAACCCGGCTTCAACGAGCGAGAAACCAGCATGCATTAGGAAAACCAGCCCACCGCAGAGCAAGAGCCAGACAAAGGTCAGGGCTGTTCCGAGGCCGTCAACCGATTCTGTCAATGATTCGATACTCTCTTCTTGTGCCGCTATCGGAGGCGAGAGCGACAGTAGTGTCAGCATCACGAGGATACTGGCAAGTAAGTATGTTTTATTCTTTTCCATAGATTCATCTCTCCTGTGTTCGCCGCCGCATACTTTAGGAAGACGGCAGGTTACTGTTGATGTTATAGTATATAAAGTTTACTGTACGATAACTTATCGACTCTACTCGACAAAGATCCGACTTTATGTCGAGTACAATGGAAACATAGTTCAGGAGATTGCCGGAGATCAAGAATATCTCATACTCCAGAGATAAACAGAAGCACGAGGTGGATATTATTCTGGAAATAAACGGCAGAACTGTGCTGATCGAGGTTAAATACCAGAACCACATCTACGACTACAATTTGAAAAATCTGCTGTATTTTATGGATGTCCACGATCCGGTTTTTGGGGTGGTTGTTACAAAGAATCTGTTTGAGCAGAGAGGGGGTATTTCATGCATCCTTGCGTGGATGTTTTTGTTAATTTTTAGCAACCAGACAGCAGATTGACTGATGTGTATATCTTCGCGGCTGACCTAACCGCCCGGAAGAACCCGGGCTATCTCGATTTAATATCCTCTGCAAACCATGACTCGAGTTCGTCGCCGTGGATGAGTTCTTCCAGATCCTCCTCCATGTTGGACGGCTCGACCAGAATTAACCAGCCATCTCCGTACGGGTCTTCTACAAATAGTTCAAGCTCGTCTTCGACATCCTCATTGACCTCGATGACCGTACCCGTAACAGGCATGGTGAGCCCGCCGACCCATTTTGCAGACTCCATCGATCCGAACGCCTCGCCTGCCTCAAACTCATCATCCTCCATCGGAAGATCGATGAACTCGATTGCTCCGACTGCTGTACCGCCGAATGCGTCCATTCCGACCCTGACGTTCCCGTCGTCCTCAACTCTCGCCCAAAGATGGTCTTTCGTGTAATACAGCTCTTCCGGTACTTCATATCCTTCAATTTCCATTATCTTACCTCCTGAACATCTTTCTTCGCGTGCACATACTTGAATGTCGACCGCATCGCAGCACTGCGGCCAAGTCTTCACCATATCTGGTAGGAACCGATTTTATTAAAGGCTTACCGAAGAAGAGGTTAAACGATAGGGCGCTGCCGTGTTCAATCGAAGGTAACGGACGGGCGAACCGCAAACCTCTGAACCCGCAAAGAGTATTATTGCAAAGTATGAATTCTATTTATAAAATCCACTTTGTCAAAATCGGAATCATACGATATGATCTCACCGATCTTCATATTATCCATGATGGTGACTGAAGCGGCATCTGCAAGTGAGAGTGTCCCATCATACTTGAGAACGATCTCCAT
>QBUV01000134.1:10359-13591 GCA_013572355.1 Candidatus Methanogaster sp. | reverse complement strand
GCTGATGTTCATGCCGCTTGCACGCAGATCATCCGCGGTCACGACCACAACCAGCCTTTCGGAATGCTTTTTTGAGACGTGCTCCCACAGATCACCGGAAGCAAGAGGGCGGTGCATCTTGCATACTACGATTGGTTTTCTTCCTTCGTCCCGTATCGCCAGAGGCCATCTCGTTTCATCATCGCGAAATCCGTTCCCTGCATCATCGAGAGCCACCATATCCGCATGGGGATCGTCATCTTCAAAGGAAAGCGGCACAGGGGCGTCTGCGGTTGGTCCTGTAAACCCTCTGCAACGCCTGATTCGGTAAACCATCCGGCCTTTATCCAGATCCCTGCGGTCCGATGAATACGGGAAAAGCTCCAATTCGGCGTTTGAGTGAAGGATGACCTTCGGAGGAATTTTATCTATATCCTTCAACTGCGGAGAGACTACGGTGATGCCGGTTGCAGTGCGCATAAAATCTGCTAAAAGAAGCGCACCTCCGGGTTTTGCGGTCATGCGCGTTCCTGCGTAAAGTTTCCAGTTTAGCCCCTCATCTTCCGGTTTTGTGGGCCATCGCAGCCAGTCAATGCAGACATCTCCAGTAACAACGATTGTGGGGCTCTTACTCTCCATACTTTCTCCTCCTTTGCACTATGATTCATCTCTATACGTCTGCAATCACATAAATTCATCGCGCTTCTACTGCTCATGCACCAATCAGCCGCAGGAACTGTACCCCCAGGGGATCTCACGACATACCGCGATCCTCAAACTCCAAAAACCCACTCGACCGCAGAATCCTCCGGTCTCCGGTGATGATAAGCCCCTCGATTCCATCCAAGCGCTCAACAAGTTCCATGCCATCCGTTTCACCGAGCACAAATACCGCGGTTGCCAGTGCATCGGCATCGGTTGCGTTCTCTGCAATGATCGTTGCGCTTAACAGTTCATCGGTTGCATATCCGGTCTTCGGGTCGATGATGTGCGATGCCCGTGCCTCCTCGCTGAAATACCGCTCATAATTCCCGCTCGTTGCAACAGACATGTCGCACAGGTTTAAGACGGTTATATACTCGGTTCTGTTCTTGGGATTTCTGAGAGCGACATTCCATGGCTCATCCTCCGTCTTGGAACCCATCGCCCGGATATCACCGCCGGCATTCACGAGCGCGTGTTCTATATGATGCTCTTTCAGCACCTCGATCGCCCGGTCGATAGCGTACCCTTTTGCAATGCCGCCGAGAGTGATCCCCATCGATCCCCGACTAAATGAGATGCTGCTATTTCCAATCGTGATATTTTTATAGTTCACCAGTTCCAGCGTCTCGTTGATCTCATCATCGGTCGGAGGCGCTCCGGCACGCATTCTCGTGCTCCACAGATTTATAACCGGCAAAACAGTGATGTCGAACGATCCGCCTGTTAATTCCGAATATCCGGCCGATTTAGTAACGACATACCGCAAATCAGAAGATGCGTTCGGGAGGGATCCGTTCTTATTCAGTCTTGTAACCTCGCTTCCTTCTTCGGTACAACTCATCAGGTGCTCGATTTTGTAGACCTCCGCAAACGCGTAACCGATGGCATGGTTCGCTTCGGATACATCAGGGTGCATCACCGTGATGGTCACATCAGTGTTCATCGAAACCCTTGTATCCTCTATGCGGTGGGTGTTTATGCACCCGGATGCTACGACCACAAGAACCAGCAGAACGGCAAGGATTCTTTTATTCATTCTATTGGCATGGGGTCAAGAGCAATGTCCACGATACGAACCAGAGGATCATGGTCATGAAAGCGATATAGAACCAGTCCTTCCATGTAAACTGGTTCGCATCCATTCCCATATATATATAAATGGGCTTCTGGATGTAGAATGCCAGCAGCAGTATCAGGTATGAGAAATTACTCGATTGTGGATCCAGGAAATGATAGCATATTGCGCCGGCTGCTATGCCGAGAATAGATGATACAATGGTCTTCTTGATGCCATCGACGTGCCGCTTGCGCCGGTCGATTGGCGGTGTGACAGCTTCAGCGGATTCTTCCTCTTCCGCAGTTTGTCTTGCAATCTTTTTTTTGCTCATCAGACCAGTGATGGCGTGATCTCCTATCAATGTTGTGGTTTCGAGATTCGTGAATGCGATCTGCGATCTGCGAAGCCAGCAGCGCAGAAGGTATATGGATGTACGGCTCCAACACAAAGATTTATTGACCAGAGCGTCCGTTATCTGTTCATCTGACCGATGAGAACCAGACAACAAGGATGGATGATGATATGATCTTCCCAGCCGAATACAAATGCGTGGGCGCGATCCGCACCGATGAGACGCTCTCTGACGCAAACAATGAACTTCTGCGCCGCAAGACCAGTCGGGCTGCGGAGTCCGAGATATACTTCCTCTCAGAGTACCTGCTCATCTTTGCGGCAGACGGCTGCGCGGTCTATGGCGTGGCAAGCGAAGGAGAGGGGCTATTCAGGACCGTAACATCGCTGACCCGGATCGCATCCGGAGTTGAGGTAGTACAATACGGTAAACTGGTAAATATGCACAACCGCACCGAACTTGTGAAAACAGCGCACGGATGCTGCACGGATGCTGTAAATACAGTCATCTTCAAAAGCGTGGACCAGCATCTCACCTTCGTACACAGACCCGATCCGGGCGACCTGCTTGAGATCGATGTGCTCGATGTGATCCCGCCGGTTCCGGGCTGGCTCACATACATGGTCGGACAACTCAACAGCTGTCTGCTCGGCGAACTCGGTGTCGTATTCACAGAGAACATCCTGGACCTGCGGCAGTTCGAAAGCGAAGATGCGGTCTTTCCGTGCTTCACGTCAGGCCTCTGTGGGAGATACCTGGATAGCGAAGAGATAACGGCGCCCGCCACCCTGATCGGGTGCGACATCTCAAAGATGATCCTCGAGGAGCGTTTCCCGGGCCTCGACTACAAATTCACCAACATCTGCTCGCGAACATCAGACCTGTACCAGATCACAAAACCGTTCATCGCGCGGTGCTGCCAGTCCGAACACTCCGGGCTTATCGAGATTGATGGCATCGATGGCGTGGTCGTGCACTGGGCCGCGTCCGGCTACGAGGTCGCGGATGCGCTACGGGACCTGGTACGAAAGATTCGGTCATGACCATGATCATCGGGATCACAGGCACGCCCGGAACCGGGAAGACGTCTGTATCCGCTCTTATAGGTGGCGTGCTCGATCTGAATGAACTCATCAAGA
>QBUV01000134.1:0-10246 GCA_013572355.1 Candidatus Methanogaster sp. | reverse complement strand
GGAAATCTTGTCATCGAGGGGCACCTCTCGCACTATGTCAGCGATTCCGCGATCGTGCTCCGCCTCGCGCCCGACGAACTCGAGAAGCGGCTTACGGTGCGGGGATATTCCAGGGCAAAGATCCATGAGAACGCGCTTTCCGAGGCGGTCGATGTGATCCTTGTCGAGGCAGTGGAATGGTGCGATGGGGTGTATGAGATCGATACGACCGGCAAGACGGTGAAGGAGGTCGCAGATGCGATCCTGGAGATTCTTGATGCGATCGATCGCGGAATCGAGATCGATGGATACGAGCCCGGATCGGTTGACTGGCTGGAATCAGACGCCTCGTGCCTGGTTAACTTTGATTATGGCAGGTGATTCAGCAGAACAAGTCGGCGGAACCGGCTCCGCGAATGCCCTGTTTGTCAAGATATTAGCGATCCGATCCGGGATGTGCTTGATGCGGAGACTGGCAGGATCGTGGGACGGACATCACAAGGCAGAATAGCCCAATTGCAAACGAAAGGTATTAATGTCACCAGATCAACAATTCCATGAGTATGGAATGAAAACGTCAATAAGTATTGTATCCGGACCCTCGTCCCAAGTACTGGCAGGGAGAATTGCTCGTACGCTGGGGTGCCCACTCGCAGACACCGAATTTTCAACATTCCCTGATGGCGAGCGATACCTCCGCGTACCCGGCATCGATTCCTGCGATCATGTCGTGATCGTGCAGTCAACACCTACCGATTCCGATTATATCTCGCTTCTGCAACTTATCGATGCCTGCGACACATCTGATCGGATCGACGTCGTCATCCCGTATTTCGGATATGCAAGGCAGGACAAACGGTTCAAGGACGGGGAGTCCGTGAGTGCCCGGGCGCTTGCTCGCGCGATCACAGCAGATCATGTATTCACAGTAAACATCCACAACCCGGACGTGCTCTCGTATTTTGGTGCGCCTGCGACCAGCATCAATGCCGCGCCAACTGTCGGGGAGTACATCGCATCGATGAAACTTACCGACCCTATGATCATTGCGCCGGATGAGGGCGCGATCGATCTCGTACGGTCCACATCTGAGAATCTCGGCATCGGCTTCGATTACATGGAGAAGACTCGCATAAGTGGGGACGAAGTCTCGATAAAGACGAAGGCGACGGATGTTTCAGGAAGGGACGTTGTCATACTGGATGATATCATCTCAACCGGGGGCACGATCGTGGAGACAACTCGTTTGTTAAAGGAGAACGGTGCAAAGAGGGTATTTGCGGCATGTATCCATCCGGTTCTTGTCCGAAATGCCGTATTGCGTATATTTGCCGCGGGCGTGGAAGGGATCGTAGCAACTGATACGCTCGACAGAAGCGTAAGCGTAGTCACTGTGGCGCAACTGATCGCGAATATATTAAAGGAGAAACAATAAAACAATGAAACAGATAACGCACTCACGACCGGAAAAGAGAGGGGCGTCGACGCCAAAGGCGTTAACAAATCTCATATCAAGGTTCGATTCATACATAAGAACTCATAAACCGGCGCAACTGGTAATTCCACCGCTGATCGTACTTGCAATCGCATTGATCGTTCTTGGCGGGATGTGGGTGACTACAGGCTCACCAGTGCGTCTTGGATTTGAGTTCGAGGGTGGCACGATCATCACCCTTGCCACTACAGATTCGCATGATCTGCTGCGGCAGACGTTCGCGGATTATCCGGTGATCGATGTGCGGGATTCAGGCAGCCGCAGGATGATCAAGTTCGGTCCGATGAGCAAGGATAAACAGGATTCACTGACCGATATGGTCAACACCGATTATGAGTACGCAGCTCCTGAGATCAAGCAGGCAGGCGCACTATATGGGGAATCGTTGCAGAAGCAGGCACTCACCGCGATCGTGGTATCGTTCTGCTTGATGGCAGTGATCGTTTTTATAATATTCCGGACATTCGTGCCTTCTGTTGCGGTCGTGCTATCCGCATTCTCGGATATCGCGATCGCAGCCGCATTCATAGCTGTTGCAGGCATCGAACTCTCGCTCGGAACAGTCGCAGCCCTCCTGATGCTGATCGGATATTCTGTGGACAGCGACATACTTCTGACGACACGGCTTCTCAAACGGCGGGGCAATCTCGATGACAAGGTTACGAATGCGATGACGACAGGACTTACGATGACCGGCACAACGCTTGCCGCACTCATAGTCATGTATCTTGTTGCCACGTACTCGTACCTCATCATACCATCGTTGCCACAGATCAGCATCATAAGCGACATCTCGATCGTGCTCATATTCGGCCTGTTCGCCGATCTGATGAATACCTGGATGCTTAATACCGGAATACTGAAATGGCATCTACAGAGACCGAGGAGGCGAAGAGCATGAAATTATATAAGGACTTCAGGATAATCGTATTTATTCTCGCCATGCTAATCGCGCTTATAGCGATTCACCCGGGTTACAACTCCGAAGAGGGTTTCACATCCAATCTGCAATACGGGCTCGATCTCGATGGCGGGACATACCTGCGGCTCCAGCTGGATGGAGTGATCGCAGGCATCGATGCCGACCCGGTGCAGATCATCGAGAGTGAGTTTTCCGATGCGTTTGGAGCGGTCGAGATCGTTGACCACTCAGATACCGGGATCACATTCAGGACGACAGAACCACCTGAGGAGGGTGCGATAAATGCGGTTGGTTACGGAAATGGTCGCATAAGGGGTAACGAGGTTACACTCGCCATAAACAAGCCGTACGTGATCCAGGCGTACCTCTCAAAGCATCTGACTTGCGAAGTGATCCATCTCGGCAGCGATACGTATGAGATCAGGTCAATGGTGAGTGAGAGTGACTTATCAGGTCTGCTCGCCAGTGTCGGCGGATCGATCAAGAAGGACCTACAGGGTAAGCCCGAATTTAAGGAGGAGGTGACAAAAAATACCCAGGAGCTGACGAAGGAGGTATTAAACGAGAAATTAAACATCTGGGGTCTTAAGGAGATTCCGATCACCCCTGTCGGATCAAATATTCTTCTGGTCGATCTTGCCGGAATCGATCTCAGTACAGCGCAGGATATCGTTACAACGCCTGGAAAGTTCGAGATCCGCGTCCAGACAACGAACAACACCTCAGAGCATGCGCTGTGGGGCGACCGCATCACGGCAGTGGACATACCGAAGATGCAGGATGGGTCGTGGGGCGTCGGTTTCACGCTGAATAGCAAAGGAGCAAGAGAATTCGGAGTCGCAGCGGTCAAATACGGTGCCGCTGACGACCCGGATGCGCATGAACTGATCATGCTGCTCGACGATAATGAGGTGTACTCGGCACCACTCAACCCCACTCTGGCAAGCGATCTCAAAGAACTGTATGAAATATATGGTGAAGATGGTGATTGGCCCTCCCGCGGTCTGGTTGCGAACACCGGCTCTGGTGATGAAGGAGAGATTGAGGCGAGGCAACTTCAGGTGCACCTCAGTGCAGGAGCGCTTCCTGTGCAGGTGACCGTGATCGGTTCGGGACAGGTTCCGGCGTCGCTTGGTTCCCAGTTCAAGGAACAGGCGCTGATCGCGGGTCTGTTTGCACTGCTAACCGTCGCTCTCGTCATATTCTTAAGATACCGGCAGAAGAACATCTTAATCCCGATGATCGCAACCTCTGTAAGCGAGGTCTTCATGATCCTCGGGTTCGCCACGCTTATAGGGTGGCAACTCAATCTACCGGCTATCGCAGGAATTATCGCTGTCATCGGAACTGGAATCGACCATCTGGTGATCATCACCGACGAAGTGCTTTATGAGGGGAAAATACCGTCCCTGAAGGTATACCTATCCCGCATATCAAAGGCGTTTGCGATCATCTTCGCTGCTGCAGCGACAACGATCCTCGCAATGTCGCCGCTACTCTGGATGGGATTCGGCGCGCTGAAAGGGTTCGCGATCACCACCATAATCGGCGTTTTAATCGGCGTTCTGATCGCAAGACCTGCTTACGGACGGGTGATCAGGGATATGCTGGAGTGAGAGAATAGCGGACGAGCAACATGAGTGACTACCCTTCGATGAAAGAGCGGGCTTGCGCTTGCGCTGCCGCAATCAAAAGGCACGAAGAGGTGCAGGTCGTATCCCACCTCGATGCCGATGGCTTGACTGCCGCCGCGATCATGTCCCGCGCACTCGACCGGTGCGGCATCGAGCATGATGTCAGGTGTGTGAAGCAACTGGACAGACGGGTTCTTGGAGAGGTTGCTGATGCGAACGTCCCGACGATCTTTACGGATCTCGGGAGCGGAATGCTATCTGAGATGCCGCTTGATATCGAGATAGTCGTTGCCGACCATCACCAGATCGACCACCGCCAGGTCGATCACCAGCACCTCCATCATCTAAATCCGCATCTCTTCGGCATCGATGGCTCGACCGAGCTCAGCGGCGCTGGCTGTGCGTACATACTTGCGCAGTCGCTTGGCGAGAACCGTGATCTCGCTGATCTTGCGATCGTTGGCGCTGTCGGGGACTTGCAGGCAAGGAAATCCGGGAGACTGGTCGGATGCAACCGGGCAATCCTCCGTGCGGGTGCGGATCACGGCGTCATCGGTTACAAGAGGGATCTTTCGCTTTTTGGGAAGCAGACCCGCCAGATGTTCAAACTGCTCCAGTATTCCTCTGATCCGTATCTACCAGGTCTCACCGGAAACGAGGGTGCAAGCATCATGTTTTTGAAAAACGTCGGCATAAACTCATCTGGCGAGCGGTGGAAGCGGTGGATCGACCTCGACGAAGGCGAGAGGCAGAAGGTCGTCTCGTCGCTGGTCCAGTACTGCATCTCGAAGCGGATGTCGTCGTATCACATCCAGCGGCTGGTCACAGAGGTCTACACGCTTTCCCGTGAACCGGAAGGTATCGAGATGCGGGATGCGTCCGAATACGCAACCCTGCTAAACGCCACAGGCAGGTACGGCTTCGCGGATATCGGTCTTGCGGTCTGTCTCGGCGATCGGGACAAGGAGTTTGCAAAAGCGAAAGATCTGCTTGCGGGGCATCGAAAGAACCTTGTGGACGGGCTCAACTTCGTCAAGGAACAGGGCATAACCGAACTTACCAATATCCAGTACTTCGATGCAGGCAGTTCGATCAAGGACACGATCGTCGGCATTGTTGCAGGCATGAGTCTGACAAACCGCAGAAAGCGGGATATGCCGATGCTCGCATTCGCAGACAGCGACGAAGGTGCCAAGGTCTCTGCACGCGGCACGCAGGACCTTGTAAGAAGAGGACTTAACCTTGCGGATGCACTCGAAGCCTGCGCAACAAAGGTCGGCGGCATGGGTGGCGGGCATAACATCGCAGCGGGTGCGACCATACCTGATGGCACGAAGGACGAGTTTCTCGAATTGATGGATGCGATGGTCGGAGAGCAAGTCACCCCGGCGGAGTGATGCGAAATGGATGCACTGTACCTGAATGACTGTTATTTGAAGGAATTTGAAGCGACTGTTGTGGATGTTACCGATGATCGGTTCGTGATCCTTGATAGGACTGCATTCTATCCCAATGCTGGCGGACAGCCGAACGATCTCGGCGTCCTGGTCCGGGATGGAAGCGAATACCCTGTGGTCTATATGCAAAAGACGGATGATCGGATCAGCCACGAGATCGCAGATCCGGGGCTCATGGTGGGCGATTCCGTCACCGGAAGGATCGACTGGGACCGGCGGTATCGCTTCATGCGGTCGCACACCGCATGTCACATCCTCTCCGCTGTGATCAACAAGGATACCGGTGCGCTCATCACAGGGAACCAGATCGGGGAGGCAAAGACCCGGGTGGACTTCAGTCTGAAGGACTTTGACCGGTCGCAGATCAAGTCGTTTGAAGAGAAGACGAATGAGATCATCGATCAGAAGATTCCGGTGGAGATAAAGATTCTTCCCGCAAAAGAGGCGCTTAAAATTCCGTCGATTGTGAAATTGAAGATGGATCTGCCTGAGATGGAGGAGCTACGCATCATCGATATCGTGGGCTTTGATGCGCAGGCATGTGGCGGTACGCATGTGCGAAATACCGGTGAGATCGGGAGGATTGAGGTCGTGAAGGCGGAGAATAAGGGGAAGAATAATAGAAGGATTTATTTCAGGTTGTGTGCCTGACAGGTGAACGGATACTTAAATCACAATGAGCCACATACACAAGAACAGGAGGATGTAACCACATTGGAACACTACACACGATATGAACGCGCCCGCATCATCGGAGCACGAGCGCTCCAGATCTCGCTTGGAGCACCGGTACTGATCAGACCCGACACCGGAAACCCGATCGACATAGCGATGCGGGAACTGGAAGAGGGTGTGCTGCCGATCACCGTAAAGAGATAGCTGGAGATGAACACCGAGATCACCGCATCCGAGATGCGCAGGGTCGATGCCAACTGTAGTGACCTCGGTCTACTTCCGATCCAGCTGATGGAGAACGCTGGCGCATCTGTTGCACGCGCGATTCGCGCACGGTTTTTAGAGGGCACAGGGACCAGAATTATCGTCCTCGCAGGCACCGGCAACAACGGCGGCGACGGGTTTGTTGCAGCACGGCATCTTCTGGACTATAATCCTCTGATTCTGCTGCTCGGACGCGCTCGTGACATTGCAACCCGGGAATCCCGCCGGAACTGGGGGATACTGGAGGATCTCAGCGCAGATCTCAGGGAGATCAGGGATTCATCCGAACTCTCGGAACTGGAACTGGACGCTGACATCGTGATCGACGCCATGCTCGGCACAGGCGTACGCGGGAGCGTCCGTGATCCAGTAGCAAGCGCAATCGACCTCATAAACGCTTCTTCCGCGTTTGTTCTCTCAATAGATGTCCCATCCGGCTTCAATCCTGGTAATTTTGATAATGCAGTCCGTGCAGACCTGACAATCACGTTTCACCGGATGAAAGAGGGGCTTTCCGGACGTCCCGATATTGCTGGTGAGATCGAGGTTGCTGATATCGGCATCCCTACGCGGGCTACCCTGATCGTCGGGACCGGAGACCTGCCGCCAGCAAGGAATGCGAGATCGCACAAAGGCGATAACGGCAGGGTGCTCGTGATCGGGGGCGGTGCGTTTACAGGAGCACCTGCGCTTGCCGCGCTTGCCGCGCTCCGGGCAGGTGCTGACTGGGTGACGGTTGCTGCACCGCGGAGTGTTGCAGGCACGATTCAAAGCTTCTCGCCTGACTTGATCGTTCATTCGTTATCTGGCAGTTATCTTACCCGCGACGACATCGATACGGTCAACGCTTTGATCCGGAAGCACGACGTGACTGTGATCGGGATGGGGCTTGGTCGCGAGAGCGAGACCGCGGAGGCAGTTTCCGAGATCATCGGGTCAAATCCTGATGCGCGGTTCGTGATCGATGCAGATGCGCTCCATGCACTTGCGATGCCGGTGCAGGAGGGGACGCCGCCGATTATAACGCCACATGCCGGCGAGTTCCGGATGCTTGGAGGGGTTGTGTCAGCGGATCTTGATGAGCTCTGCGAACTGGTTATGGATTTTTCTGCGAGAAACCGTGTTGTTACGCTGCTTAAAGGAAATACCGACGTCATATCAGACGGAAGAGCGGTAAGAATCAACCGGACCGGAAATCCCGGGATGACGGTCGGCGGGACCGGTGACGTGCTCGCAGGCGCGACAGGAGCGATCTTTGCGAAGACCGATGCGCTTGCTGCTGCTTCGGCAGGTGCGCTTATCGTGGGGACTGCCGGCGATCTTGCGTTCCTAAAATACGGATGCGGGCTGCTTGCAACCGATGTCGTTGAGCGCATCCCGGATGCGATGCGCAGGCAACCGTAAGGTGCGGGTGCGTAGGGGTGCGGCTCGCATCCTGATCAGGGACATTCTTGGGAACGGTTGGGTGTAATCGATCGTAAAAACGGTGTGACACTACCTAAAAATCCAGTGATATTCAAATTTTCACCCACCCTGCATATCGTATTGAAAACGCTTCTTCAAACAAGAAGACGTTCTTGACGGTGCAGAGCAGATCGGAACATGAGCAGATACTTAAGAACGACGATTTTGAGACGGTGATTCATTGATGCAGATTCCCATCTTCATTTAGTACCCCCAGCAGCTCCACGATCGAGTGTGCGGCGCGAGTTATACCCATACTCCGAGTATCCGTATCCGTACCTGCAAGATACAGGTTCTTGATAGGTGTTCGGATATCTGCAAATTTCCCGTCGATCGTAACTGCCGCCTTTTCAGGAATCGTGATCTGTTCGTGCTGCATCACTACCTGCTCTTCGGTATTCGGGACGGCGCGGTAGATTGTTTCGTATGCCTTCTTCGTCTCCGATTTTTCAGATTTATTCTCATCGATCACAAACCCAAACCCCACAAGCTGCTTACCTTCCGGTGCAAGTGATGAGTCGTAATTGCTGATCGGCATTGCCCAGTATGGATTATCCTTAAACCATACCTCAGAACCAATGTAGTTGAACTCGCGGAGTCTCTTGTCAAGACCCAACCAGATGGTCAGGCTCTTGGTCCGGACGATTCCATCCAGGTCATCTATGTAGGACTTTGGAAGATCATCGATAACAGATGGCAGATCCTTTGCAAAGCCTGTGTAGATCACCATATCGGCATAGTACATTTCATCGGCCTCAACACCAACTACCCTGCCGTCTTCCACAAGAATGCGTTTCACCTCACATTCGGTCTTTATCACAACCGTTTTTGGAAGCGAGTAAAGAACTGCATTGAGCACCGATTTGAGTCCCTTGCGCGGGTATCCCTGCGGATAGTCAACACGGTTTGTTGTAAGCCTGCTAATGGATGTAAGGGGGCTTGCAACATTTTTAAGCGGGCTTGAGGATGTAAATGAGCTGTTCAATCTCGCCTGAAGGGATGCATGAAGGTTGGACGGTAAGATGGATCGGAGTATGGATTCAGTCTTCTGCGGATCTTCGTTCTTCCCGACAAGGTTTTCAAACTGTTCCTGCGTGACGCTGTCCCTGATAAAGTTGCTGCCCGTCAGGATCCTGTGGACAGACATCTCTTTCATCGACTTGCCCGACAAAAAATATGAGATTGTATCGACAAAATCATACGCATCTTTTGAGAGTGTGTGCGGCAGCGTTTCATACACTGACTGTTTGGAGAGGTCTATGCCAAAAGTAGAGAGCGTAAGCACTTTGGTGATAACCGGGGTCATAACGAGTCTATCCTTCTTCGAAAGTACATCGAATGCCATAAACTCCATAAGATTCGAAGGGAGCTTGACAAAACTGTGTTCAGTTCGTACATAGTAAGACCCGTGATCTTCAAACACAGGTATATGATCAAAATAATTATCCATCAATCTCTTCAGGGGTCCAACCGCAAGATGTGTGAGGGCGTGCGGTCCGGTATCGACCTGGAAACCGTCGACCGTATAGCTGTTGCAGTTTCCGCCAACGTGCCGACTTTTTTCAAGCACCAAGACTCTCTTACCGTGCTTTGACAGCGTCAGTGCAGCCAGAAGTCCGCTTATTCCTGCGCCGACAACAATGGCATCATACTTATTCTCCATTTTTACACTCTTGTTAGTCAGTCGTTAGTTAGTGAGATTGTCAGGCATCAGTTAAAAATCCAATGATATCCAAACTTTTTATCCACATCCTATCGATCCCGCCTCTTTTCCATGCAACAAAAGTCCGGAAGCTGAGTCTTTCTTCGCGGGATTCCTCGCAAGAGGGTATCCTATTCTAACATTTGTTTTACGATATTGATCTTCTTCACAACTGGTTTTGCTATCGTGCCCCTCTGTAACCGGGCGCAGATCACTCAAACGTTACTTTCCTGACGATCGTCAGATATCCACACCGCCTCTTATTTTTCGAGGAGTTTTTGGATGGTCTTTTCAAGTTCTGTGATCTTATCTTCCAGACGAGAAACATCGTCCTTCGATGCGATCTTTGATTTACCGATGGCGTTCTGCACATTCCTCGTAAGTTTTTCATCGAGTTCCTGCATCTGCTTCTTTTTTTCGGTCAGGAGTTCGTGAACGAGGGTTTTTCCTTCCTCGGCATTCATCTCTCCTTTCTCAACGAGTTCGTTCACGACTTGCTTGACTTTCTCCTCGGTGATGGATATCGCACCAATTCCAAGAAGCCCCAGTTTTCTAAGTGATTCTATCATGGTAATCCTCCTGATATCACAGGACATTCATCTGGCATATACCTTTTGGAACCGGGACTGGAGAAGTTTTAAAATGGGGGTAGCC
>QBUV01000133.1 GCA_013572355.1 Candidatus Methanogaster sp. | reverse complement strand
AAGTAAGAGTCTGTAACGAAATACCGTTATCCAATCCAAAACTCAAAAAGAATTGAAACCACGAGATTATCACAAGATTAATCTCGTGGAAATCTGTGTAATCTTGTGGTTGGAAACTTTTATGGATTCAAAGTTGATGAGGTTATTTCATGACGGCACCTTTATCTATTTTTTGTCGTCTTTCTCATTAATCGTGCAATTCTCTCGATGAAACTTTCAGCCGCCTTCATTGCAGATTCCACTTCTTCGGGTGAAGGGTGTGGGTGAAAAGAATACTGGTCTGTGTGGCGGGCGCTTCTCATCCGGTCAAAGAGCATCACCCATTTTTCTTCAAGGACGTTCTGTTCTACATATTTTTCAAGATAAACGCCAACACAGTAATGACTCTTCTCCCTTACACCATCCCTGAACAGCACTGTTCTGGCGGCATGAAAAAACGCAAGATATGCCGATGCCAGTGCTGATCTGTATGCTTCTGCAGCCGCATTCTTCTTTGCCTCATCGATCCACTCTCCCGCCTGCATGAGAGATTCCGCGCTCTTTGTTGCCGATGGTTCAACCCGGCGCAGCAGTCCCCGCCTGAAACAGTCTTCAATACCGGTCAATCGATTCACCTTTTAATGTGATAGATGTTCTGACTAACGAATTATAGAACGGCAGATCTGTTCGTTTGATCCTCTCAACTTTCTCATCTGTTAGAACAAGTATGTTCACCTCCACGCCAGCCATTGTCCGAATGTCTTTTTGTAACCGCGCCAGTTCGTGTTCAGACGGATACGGATCAACCATTATCCACACATCAAGATCGCTTTCATAAGTGTTTGTTCCCTCTGCCCAGCTTCCGAATATACTAATACCTGCCGCCCATCCAGTATCCAGTGAACCGATGTTGAGCTTATTCAGGTTGAGCAGCACTTTGATCGCTCTGGTAACGGCTCTGCCGTCGACGCTTGCGTTATGGGCATTGTCATCCGGACAATACGAATGCCCGGATCGATTGAGCAGTCCTGCGGTGTTCAGATAATTCAGGTACCGTGAGACAAGTCCCTTGGATACTCCGGTCTCTTTTGAAACCTGACTGACAGTGAATGATGTCTGGTACATGACGTAATAGAGGATTTTTAACCGTTCTTTTGTTTTAAACAGTTCGGTCAACATAGATATGTGTTAGAGTTTACAGATTATAAACTTTTTGTTTACGTTCTGTAAACAAATTGTTTACAGAGTATGAGCTTGCGACTTTGTGATTTATCTGCAAATCGTTTCGCCTCCTTCTTCCCTCTGAAATAGACTTGCCAAAACCAATGATGAGAGTCTGTAATGAAATAACATATCCAATCCAAAACTCAAAAAGAATTGAAACCACGAGATTACACGAGATTATCACAAGATTAATCTCGTGGTTGGGAACTTTTATGAATTCAAAGTTGAGGAGGTTATTTCATGACTCCCCCTAATCACCTCGTCCTGCACCCCGCCCGTCCCAGAACCCTTAACTCGAATGACCACAAAAACCAGAGATCGGTAAGCATCATGAATCATGATCCACATCCATCTATGCCAGCCATACTCGTTACAAACGACGATAGCGTGTACTCGTCTGGCATCAGGGCAGCATACAGGAGCGTCCGCGATCTCGGAAACGTTAGCGTCGTGGCGCCATCGATGCAGAAATCAGGTGTCGGGAGATCGGTGTCGGTCTTTGAGCCCCTGAGATTCTCTGAGATCAAACTGGACGCGTTCGAGGCTTATGCGGTCGCGGGAACACCTGCCGATTCCGTGATCCTTGCGATCTTTGCTATCATGGACCGGCTCCCTGATCTCTGCGTATCCGGGTTTAATATCGGCGAGAACATCAGCACCGACACAGTGACCACATCCGGCACGATCGGTGCTGCGCTTGAGGCTGCCAGTTACGGCATCCCAACGATAGCAGCATCGATTCAGGTGGTGGATCAGGGCGACAAGTTCGACGATCTCAGGCATTATGAGTACGATTTCGATGCAGGGATCGATCTGGTCGGAAGGATTGCAAAACACGCGCTTAAAAAGGGTTTTCCGGATGGTGTGGATGTACTCAACGTCAACATCCCGCGAAACGCAGCCCTTGATACCGAGATCGAGATCACAAGACTGTCGAGAAAGATATTTAAGACCGCTGTTGAGAAGCGGCATGACCCGCGGGGGCGTCCGTATTACTGGATCAATGGCGATCTCGTGCAGGATGATGAACCCGGCACCGATGTACATGCTCTCGCACAGCACCACATCTCTATAACGCCGCTAACGCTTGATTCGACTGTGGGGCTCGACCAGCTAACGACGCTGGAGATTCCGGAAACGCTTCGCGGGGCAGTAGAGGCGTTTTATTAGGACGAGATGAAACTGATGCCAAGCAGATTCTGCTTGGGTTGCCCCGTGATTGCTCAAATTTAATACCGATACGGGACAACTTCATCTCATGCGATTGGGAGACATTATTCATGTGGCGTCGGCTGACACATACACCGTTAAATTGTGTGACGAGAATAGCGGGTTTGCCGGGCAGTTTGTTTCGATATCGACGTCAGACGCCATGATCATCGGGGTTGTTACCGGAGTGTCGCATTCGGTTAAGGAGGACATGGTTGGCTATCTATCGCAGGATAAAAAAATCAAGTACCAGCCATACATCGAGGACTATAAGAACAGTTACTGCACCGTGCACGGGCTTGGGACGCTTTCGGATGGCGGTGATGGTGACGGTGCGGTGTATGCGATCGATAGGTCTCCGCATATCGATGATCCGGTTAAGCCGGCATCCCGCGATGAGATCGTGCGGTTCCACACTGCCGGCAAAAGACCGTGCGCCCCGTACCTCCATGATCTTAAGGATCGGTTGCAATCGCCTGTTATCCTAAAGATGATCGATGAGATCCGGGATGCAGTCCCGGAAAGTGAGAAGATGCTCGATCTCGTCAGGAAGTACATGAAACAGATTGCCTGACTACGGTCTCGGCAATTTAATTCTTATGCCATACTGTTTTGACGGAGGATTTTTGGGTGGATCAGATGGTAGACTCCATGAGGCGAGGCGGCATACACCCCCTCAAGAGATCCCGTACTCGTCCAGCCGCTCCCTCGCAATCTCACGCTCTTCCTGGTGCTCACGCAGGAAATCAGCCATCAGTTCGGCAGCGTACGCCTTGCACGGTCCGCACATCCGCTTTCCGCTCTTGCACTCGTGATAGATCTCCACGATCTCCTTATCCTCCGGTATCAGGTGGAATAACAGGAGTTCATACACCGTGCATTTATCAGGTTCCCCGCCGAGCCGCTTCTGCTCATCAAGCGTCATTCTGCCGCCGGTCTTTGCATTCTTCACCTTCGCGAAAGCATCCTCTGGCGGCTCGGTCAGTGCGATTATGCTCTCAGGAACGCTGCTTGACATCTTCCCGCCCTGAAGTCCGCTCATGAACCTGTGGTAGGTCGCTGCCGGCGGCATGAAACCATAGCCCCCAAACGCGATCTCGGTTCTCTGCACGACAGATTCGATCATCTCGAAGAGATGTGCATCGACGCGGCCTGTAACGACTTTGTCGTCGCCGCCATCTACAAAGATATCGAGATGCTCTTCGTGCTGCTTCACATCATAACCCATGCTATCGATGGCTGATGCCACTGCCGATATTGCTGCCTTCGGTGCGGATTTGCCGCGCACGCTGATGTACTGCCCGGTGCTCTCGTAGACCTCATGCCTGGATATCCGCATCCCTTCTGCACTCTCTACACTTGTGTAATGCTTCACATCGTGAACCGACCTGATCTCGCACCGGAACATCCGCATCTTGCTTGCAAGCCCACGCACGAGCCTGATGTGCGGGTCCTGATCAGCGCCGACCGGGATCACGACCGGCTTTGGACCGGCATATCTCCCGATCTGCGGCTGGAGAATGTCAGCGCTCTGCACAAGCGCACTCTGGAGGTGTGCAATGCTCGTTTCGCCGCTGAATCCGTAGATCGCTGAGAGTTCGGACACATTCGTCTTCGTGCCGAGTTCGAATGCAAGATCGCGCACATCAGAGCACTCTGACTGGTAATAGATGTGTCCGTCGGGTTCAAATCCGAGCGCGATCAGACTGAGGATGTAATCCTCGACACCAATCCGCCGGCAGTCCTTCCACGACATCCCGCGGACCGAATGCGCCTCCATATCGGCAATCCCAACGAATGCATCGCCGCCCATGCGCTGATGCCAGATGATCTCCTCCATCACCATCTTGTTTCCGAGATGGTTTCTCCCCGACGGCATGAAACCGCTCATCACCGCGAAAGGCTTTCTCTGGACGATCGCGTCCAGTACTGGCTCATAGCCCCTGTGCCCGAAGATGATCCTCCGTCGCATGAACGGACACGGATCCGGGACGTGAGGGAGGAGCTCATCGAATGGCTGTATCCCGAACTCCTCGAATAACTTCGAGTAGTCGTCGATGCCGGCAGATGCCCATGGATCGAGGCGTGATGTCATGGAATCTCAATCACCAAGTGCTTCAGCAACCATCCGTGCAAACTCCTCTGCCACATGCGGACCTTCCCCTGTAACGATCCTGCCGTCCCGGGTCACTCCCGCGCCAGTGTATTTGGCACCTTTCCCGGTGATGTGCGATATACCGCTTTCGAAGACGGTCGCATTCTTTCCTGACAGGATGCCAGCAGCAGCAGGAACCATCGGACCGAGACAGATCGCACCGATGATCTTTTCGGAACTGCTAGCGTCCGTTGCCAGTTTCAGGTACGTCGCATTCTCGTAGAGTTTATGCAATTCAACGCCTGAACCCCCGACAAAGATGACTGCATCATAATCGCGGATATCGGCATCAGATACGGAAAGATCGACAGATGCAGTCCCGCCAAGCATCCCTTTCGCTGTTCCTTTCTTATCAGATGCTATCACGACCTCTGCCCCATTCTTCTCGAAAAAATCCTTTGGGACAAATAGTTCCTCGTCCCTGAAATCCGATGGCGCGATAACCATCAGTATCGTTTTATTGCTCAGGTCTGCCATTTTGTGCGCCTCGTTATCATCGGTATCGTCAGTATCGTTAGTATCGTTAGTATCATTATCTTCAGTGACGCATCCGGATGCTGATACTGATATGCACAGCATCAGACAAGCGACCACTGTTCTGTACCTCATGATTATGATTCAGGCTTTGTTTTATTAAGGTATCTCTTCCGCGGGAGTGTCGCATTGCGTGGTGTTGAATCAATCACGAATGTAGACGATATCTTGCACCGACACAGTATATGAGCGTGACACCCCCCAAACAGACGCAAAAGTTTTATCCCCCAAACCAGCATACCAAAACTCATGTGTGAACTAAAGGTGGTAAAACCGGACGGAACAGTTCTTGCAGAGGATGTCGTGTACATCAAGGTGAACGGTGATGCGATCGAGCTACGTAGCACCCTTGGCGACGTAACGACCGTGCACGGGCGAATCAGCGAAATAGATATAACCAATGAAAAAGCGACTGTACAGGGATAACTATGTCTGTAAAAGTTGTGGTAAATGGCTACGGAACGATTGGAAAACGTGTAGCAGATGCTGCCGCGATCCAGTCGGACATGGAGGTTCTGGGTGTGGCAAAGACGCGCCCGAACTTCGAGGCTCGGATGGCACTTGAGAAGGGATATCCGCTGTACGTGCTTGCTGGCAGGGAACCCGACTTTGAGGCTGCCGGAATGGAAGTGAGCGGCACGGTTGAGGATATGCTCGGGATCGGGGATGTTGTTGTGGACTGCACGCCTAACAAGATTGCTGCACCTAACAAGGCACTCTACGATGCCGCCGGCATAAAAGCGATGTGGCAGGGCGGAGAGGACCACGAACTCGCGGGAATCTCGTTTAATGCGCACTCGAACTACGACGATGCATTCGGATGCGATTATGCAAGGGTCGTCTCCTGCAACACAACAGGACTGTCCAGGGTCCTCTCAACGCTCGATTCCGAGTTCGGTGTCGAGAAGGTGCGTGCGACGCTCTGCAGGCGATCCGCAGATCCCGGAGACATCAAGAAGGGGCCCATAAATGCGATCGTGCCTGAACTGAAGATGCCGTCCCATCACGGACCTGATGTGAAGACGGTGCTTCCCGAGATCGATATCGATACCGTTGCGATCAAGGTTCCAACGACGCTTATGCACCTGCATATCGTGAACATGGACCTGAAAGAGGCGTGCACGTCTGAGGATGTGCTCGAGGCTCTCGATGAGAACTCAAGGATCCGGCTCATCAGCGAGGGGATGGCTTCGACCGCGGAGGTCATGGAACTGGCACGCGATATGAACCGCCCACGCAGCGATATGTGGGAGAACTGTATCTGGGAGGAGTCGGTCAACGTCTCTGATTGCGAGTTATACCTGTTCCAGGCGATCCACCAGGAATCTGACGTAATACCTGAGAACATCGACTGCATCCGGGCTATGACTGAGACCGAGAGTGATGCGGTGCGATCGATTACAATGACAAACAAGGCGATGGGGCTCTAAACGCGGATGAAGATCGCAATTGTCGGTGCAGGGGAAGTCGGATATTCGATCGCAAAAGCATTGTACGCGGATAACGATGTCATCCTCATCGATAAGAGGGAAGAAGCTTGTGAAAGGGCAGGTAAACTGGACGTGCAGGTTCTTCAAGGAAATGGTGCCAATGTAAGCATCTTAAAGCAGGTTCTGCCAGCAGACCTTGTGGTTGCTGTTACAGGCAACGATGAGATCAATGTCGTCGCCTGCATCGCTACAAAGTTGCTAACAAAGGATAAGAAGACGTGCACGACGATAGCCAGAGTCTCGAATCCTGATTACATAAACAAGCCGACTGCTCACAGGGAAGAGATCGGCATGGATTACATGATCTGCCCTGAACTGACGCTTGCCTCAGAGGTTGCAGGGATCATATCGGTGCCATCTGCTGTCGGTATGGAAGCATTCGCCGACGGCAAGGTCAAGATGATGGAGTTTAAGGTTGGGCGGAATGCGACATTCGATGGGATATCGCTTGCGGATGCAGAGATCCCTAATTGCTGCGTCATCAGCGCGCTTGTCAGGGGAAAAGACGTCCTGATTCCACACGGCAGCGACATCATGCACGAAGACGACCATATAATCGTTATTGGAAAGCAGGAATCCATAACCGAGATCGAAGAGATGTTTGGCGGCGGCTCGAACATGCATAACAGGGTTATGATCGTTGGCGCTGGCACTGTCGGGTTCTACCTTGCAAGCCTGCTTGCAGAGCGCGGCGATGTCGATCTCAAGATCATCGAGGCGGACGAGGATCGGTGTTTGGAGGTCGCAGGTGCGCTTTCCGGTGCACTGGTGCTGCACGGTGACGGCACCGATGAAGCGCTTCTACGGTCAGAAGGTGCGGATGCGATGAATGTGGTCATCGCAACGACCAACAGCGACGAGAAGAACCTTCTCTGCCTGCTGCTCGCAAAGCAACTCGGCGCAAAGAAAGTCATCGCAAAGGTCGATCGATCCGAGTACATGGAACTCTTCGAGATGGTCGGCATCGATGCGGCACTCTCCCCGAAACAGGCAACCATCGACGGGGTCCTGCGCGTCAGCATGGGTGCTGGTGTTGAGTCGCTCGCAACGATCGAGGGCGAACAGGCAGAGATCATCGAGTTGATAGCAGCACCCGGATCAAAGATGACAAAGAAGACCCTCGATAGGATCAAGTTCCCGAAAGGCGCCATAGTAAGCGCGATCGTGCGTAATAACGATGTGATTGTGCCGAGAGGCACCCACCAGATTCATGCAGGCGACAGGGCGGTCGTCTTTGCACTGACTTCAGCACTACCAAAGGTAAAGAAACTGTTTGAGTGATAATTTGAGTGATAACATGATAATCATGCTTAAGTACCAAAGGAGCGCAATAATATACCGGAGGATTGAATTATGAAATCCATTGTAGAAGAAGCATTATCTCGAGCGGAAATGGAGGTACAATCGCCGATATATCGGCATGACCAATCCACCGAAGCCGATGAGGAACTCGAGAAGATTCTCTCAGAATTAAAGACCAATATCGCGGTGGTCGGATGCGGCGGTGGCGGCTCGAACACCATCCAGCGGATGATGGAGGAAGGTATCTCAGGCGCGGATCTGGCTGCTGTGAACACAGACGCCCAGCATCTATTGTATATCAATGCCAGCCGGAAGGTTTTGCTCGGGCGCAAGACCACAAGGGGGCTCGGTGCTGGCAGTATGCCGCAGATCGGGGAGGCTGCCACTGAAGAGAGTCTGGATGAGATCCAGAATATTGTGCAGGGCGCAGATATGGTATTTATCACAGCCGGGCTTGGCGGGGGTACAGGTACAGGATCGGCACCAGTCGTTGCGAAATCCGCACAGGATGCTGGTGCACTTACAATCTCGGTCGTGACGCTCCCGTTCACAGCGGAGGGCTCGGTCAGGAGGAGCAATGCCGAGGCAGGGCTCAAGCGGCTCATGGAGGTATCTGACACCGTGATCGTCGTCCCGAACGACCGGCTGATGGAAGTGGTGCCGAGACTGCCGCTTCAGGTTGCGTTTAAGGTCTGCGACGAGGTTCTGATGCGTGCGGTAAAGGGCATCACCGAACTGATCACAAAACCAGGACTGGTCAACCTCGACTTCGCGGATGTGCGGACGATCATGCAGAAAGGCGGCGTAGCAATGATCGGGCTTGGTGAGGCAGACGGTGAGAACAAGGCGACAGAGTCTGTTAAAAAGGCACTTCGAAGCCCCCTTCTCGATGTGGACATATCAGGCGCGACCTCAGCACTCGTAAACGTGGTCGGCGGGCCAGATATGACCGTCGCAGAGGCAGAGGGCGTAGTTGAGGAAGTTTACCAGCGTGTAGATCCAAATGCCCGCCTGATATGGGGTGCGCAGATCGATCCGTCGCTTGAGAACAAGGTGCGCACCATGCTCGTGGTCACTGGCGTCAAATCACCGCAGATCTACGGAAAAGGTTCTGGCACGGCGAACGTCATCAGAAAGTACGGCATCGACTTTGTCTGCTAAACATGTCGTCCATCACTTCGTTCAAACTCTCCGAGTATACAAGGATACTCAAACTTGCGAGGAAACCGACCAGAGAAGAGTTCATAATGATCGCAAAGGTCGCGGGTGCGGGAATACTGCTGATCGGGGTTGTCGGATTCCTGATATATCTGGTGCTGACCGAGATGCCGCAGGGGATTATGTGATAACGAAGGCGCTATCAAATTTGTAGTGGAACTCACTGTCTGTAGGGATAGTGCATCTCGTAAACGCTGTAGCCGGGGAGAGTGAGCGGTATGCCGCGCTTGAGCTTGCCGATGCTGCATGGCGATAACACCTAATAGATAGAGATTCAATAATCATAGCATGTCAGGATTCCTCCCGCTCTTCATCGACCTTTGTGACCAGAAGGTGGTGATCATCGGCGGCGGCTCGGTTGGTGAGCGCAAGGCAGCACTGTTCGGAAGATACGCAAAGACGGTTGTCGCAAGCTTTGAGTTCACCGAAAGACTGATGGAATTAGAGGATATCGAACTGATAACCATGGATGAGAAACTTGGTGATGATGAGTTTTCCGACTTGATAGAGGATGCCTTCCTGGTGATACCGGCAACAAACGATCCTGCCTACAACGAGCACCTATCAGGTATCGCAAGCCGGCATGGGGTGCTGGTCAACCGGGTAGACGATCTCGGCGACGTGATCATCCCGTCGGTCATCGCACGCGGCGACATCGTAATCGGCATCTCCACGCTTGCCCACAGCCCTGCGTTATCACGATACATCAGGGGGCGGATCGAGGAAGTGATCACGCCGGAGTATGCGGATATGGCAAGACTGCAAAGCGAGGTGCGCGAGTACCTGAAGGGCAGGATTCCGGACCAGGCGACCCGGCAGCAGGTATTGTGGGCGATTCTGGAAGATGAGACCGTGTGGGAGTATCTCAGGACGTCTTATGATCAGGCGTTTGGGCAGGCGATGTTGCACTGTGAGGATGTGATCTGATTGGACCTTTCTGAAATTGATCCGATGATATGGGCTGGACTTGGGCTTGCAGCCGTCTCGATCGTGGCGCTTGTAATCATCTGGAAGATCGCCAGATGGAAGGGCGAACTTGACCGGTGGAAACGAGAGGTCAATGAATGGCGAGACAACCTCCAGGGTGTCGGCGTGGATTCACAGAGTCATTCATCTCATTCATCCGCTGGAAATCGAGATCAAGGTCAAGTAAAGAGAGCCGCGCCTGCAGGGAAGATACCTGATCGATCCGATGCGCCTGTCACACTCATACCCCAGACAGAGATGGCGCTATTGTATGCGCTTACCGAAAGGAGAGACGAAGCGTGCACGGCGGCTGAGATAAAGGACGATACTGCAATGTTTCATCACGATCTCGGGAATCTACTGTACCGCTCGAGACGGTTTGAGGAAGCAGAGGCGGAGTATCGAGAGGCGTTAAGACTCGAACCTGATTTTGCAAGGGCTCACGCCAATCTCGGTTTCCTGCTGAAGCGACTGAAGCGCGGCGAGGAGTCCGTGCAGGAATTCGAGATGGCGCTTGCATCAAAAGAGCAACTCCCCGACAATGGCGAACGGATCATGAAGATACTGCAAGAGATGAAAGAAGCCTGATCACATAAATTCCTGCAGTTTCTGCTCGATGTGATTCTTCGGAAGCGCGCCGATGATCTGTCCTGCCATCTCGCCATTCCTGAATACCAGCATCGTCGGTATCGCGCTGATCCGGTATTTCGTGGCAGTGCCCATGTTCTCATCGATATTCAATTTGGCAAACGTTATCCTGCCTGCATATTCCACAGCAAGCTGCTCGATTACCGGTGCAACCATCTTGCAGGGTCCGCACCACTCAGCCCAGCAGTCCAGCACAACGAACGGATGTTCGCGCACGGTTTCTGCAAGGTTGTTATCGTCCAGTACCAATACTTCTCCGGGTGTCATTGTTTGTAATCGCTCCATTTTCTTCTGTCGGATCGCTTCCAGTTCGTCCATGATTTAGCATTCAAACGCGGTTTCATATAAATCCTTGCCATAACTAACCACTGGCATCGATCAGCGCCCCGATCCTTGTGCGGAGTTCTTCGAGATTCCGCCCCTTCAGATCGATGACTCGTTCGATGCTTCTCATCGTGTTTCTTGCAGAGTCCTCTTCTTCGAGTCTCTTTTTTGTGTAGATCTGCGCTAGCGAGGTATGCAACCGTTTATACGCGCTGGTTTGCTGGTTTAGCTGGACATACTTGTCGATCATCTCCTGATCGACTCCGGCTTTTCTTGCAGCATCAATAAAATCACCAAGTTTTTTTGAAGAAGATGTAATATCCCCTATTACAGAAATTAAACCTTCTTTCGTTACCGGTTTGACGAGATACTCGGTTATATGCGGTGCTTTTTTATGCACCACATCTGCGGTCAGTTGTTTTGCCGTAAGAATAACCACAGGAATTGATTTTAACCGATCATCCAGGCGTATCCTGTTCAGCACCTCCCAGCCATCGAGGTCGGGCATGATGAGATCCAGTAGAATCAGGTCGGGCACGTCCTGCTTCAGTTTTTCAAGACAGTCGTTGCCGCCGGATGCTGTTGTGACGTCGTAATCCGGATCGTCAAGCATCAGCAAGAACAATTCCACAATATCTGGCTCGTCATCCACAACCATAACTTTCATGATTTAAACCTCCATATTCTGCCCGTTACCTTCCGTTGTATTTTATGTTATTATCGCCGGTACTTAACTCTGTTGTCTGCATTACGCTTTTATAAGCGCCAGCCATATATGATACCAATGGTACTTGACAAACTTGGAGACTCGCTTCAGGGCGCGATCAAGAAGATCGCAGGCGGCGGACGCGTCGACAAGCGTGCAGTGGACGAGATGATAAAGGAGATCCAGCGTGCGCTCCTCCAGTCAGACGTCAATGTGAAGCACGTGATGGATCTATCCACGCGGATACGTGAAAGGGCGCTTGACGAGAAACCGCCTGCAGGCATGGGCGCACGTGAGCACGTGATCAGAATCGTGTACGATGAACTCGTCCACCTCATAGGCGTTGGCACACCTCTTGCGCTTTCGAAGCAGACGATCATGATGGTCGGGCTTCAGGGCGGCGGCAAGACCACGACCACGGCAAAACTGGCACGGTACTTCCAGCGGAAGGGGTTGAAGCCCGCGGTGATCTGCGCGGATACCGACCGCCCTGGTGCTTACGATCAGTTAAAGATTCTGTGTGACAGTTTGAACATCGCTTTCTATGGGGAGCGCACCGATGATCCCATCGGAATCGTAGAGCGGGGGCTTGGCGAATTAAAGGCGTATGATGTGAAGATCATCGATACCGCGGGCAGGCATTCCCTCGAACATGACCTGATCAAGCAGATGGAGAAGATCCACGCGATCTCCAAGCCGGATCAGAAACTGCTTGTGCTGGACGCCGCGATCGGGCAGCAGGCAATGGAGCAGGCACGCACATTCCATGACTCAATCGGGGTCACCGGCGTCATCATCACAAAGCTCGATGGCACGGCAAAGGGCGGTGGCGCGCTATCTGCGGTATCAGAGACCGGAGCGCCGATCGCTTTTATCGGTGTCGGCGAGAACATCGAGGACCTGGAGAAGTTCGAGACCGACCGGTTCATCTCGCAACTGCTCGGGATGGGGGACATCAAGACGCTGATCGAGCGTGCGGAGGAGGCGTTTACCGAGGAGCTCGATGTCGAGAAGATGATGCAAGGGAGGTTCACGCTCAAGGATATGTACCAGCAACTGGAAGCGATGCACAAGATGGGGCCCTTAAAGCAGGTGATGCAGATGCTCCCGATCGGGGGCATGAAGATACCGGACGATATGTATGACGAGACCTCTGGCAAGATGGGGCGGTACAAGGTCATCATGGACTCGATGACCGAAGCGGAGATGCTCGATCCGAAGATCGTTGACGGCTCCCGCGTCAAGAGGATCTCACGCGGCTCAGGCACCCGGATTGAGGACGTGCGGGAACTCTTAAAGTACCACCGGATGATGCAAAAGGCAATGAAGGGCTTGCGTGGCGGGCGGTTTAATGTGCAGAAGATGATGAAGAAGCTTGGGGTGTAGAGGGTTTGCTCGATATGAAATTATAGTACAATTTTTGTCTTGTATGTATAGATAGTGAAAGAGTGATTCAGGTGTCAGAAGATCGGAAACGCTGCTTTGTGATCATGCCGTTTAGCCAGACGGCTGATGAACGCACAGAAGACTACTGGACGAAACACTTTGAGTTTTTCCTAAAGCCGCTCATTAAGGATTGTTCGCTTGAAGCGCACCGCTCAACGGCTTTGCGTGGAGATATTACAAGGCAGATTATCCTCGATCTTATCGAGTCCTCGGTTGTCGTTGCTGATCTTACGGATGCCAACCCAAACGTTTACTGGGAACTGGGTGTCCGTCAGAGTTTCATGCATGGCACGATCACGATTGCACAGAGGGGCACAGAACCTCCGTTCGATATCAGTACCAAGGGCATTTTGTTCTATGATTCAACTCATCTGGACGAGGATGACTTTCGTAAGAACTTCAAAACCGCTATTGAGGATTGTTTAGAGCATCCTGATAGACCGGACAGTCATGTGTTGGAAACTCTTTCAGGTCGTGG
>QBUV01000132.1 GCA_013572355.1 Candidatus Methanogaster sp. | reverse complement strand
TCCGATCTAGGAATGATGGGGAATGAAAAAGATTCTTGTTACACGTGGCAAAATATAATCCAATTCCATAATAAGACTTCTCTGAGAGCAAAGTGAGAGTCGTCCACCCTCATAAATCCACCCACACCCACCACCGTCCGACCCCGCCCGCGGATGCCCCGACTTCATTGTTGGGTGGCATGGGTGGGGCGTAACACCTACCTCGTTTCTTCCACGCCAAGCCCCAAATATCCAAAAGCATACAAGCCAGAACCAATGCACCAGATGAATTGACACCCCGCGGGTTTAAGAAATCTTAAAGTACAGCCGAGTTTCAGATTCATCTGGTCGACATGCAATACAATCCACAGACGATCGAGAGAAAATGGCAGGAAAAATGGGACACAGAACGGATATTCCAGCCAGAGGTATCCGGTAAAGAGAAATATTTCATAACGATTCCATATCCATACTTAAACGGAAATTTACATGCCGGCCATACCAGAACATTTACCATAGGCGATGTTATAGCCAGATACCAGCGGATGCTCGGGCGAAACGTCCTCTTCCCGATGGGCTTTCATGCAACAGGCACCCCGCTCATAGGTCTTGCCGAATTGATCGCAAAACGCGATTCCCGCACCGTGCGTGTCTACACGGAACTGCACGGCATCCCCATGGACGTGCTTGAGACGCTCGACTCTCCTGAAGCGCTTGCCGAATATTTCGGCAGGGAAGCAGAGGCTGTGATGCGGAAGGTCGGATTCTCCATCGACTGGAGCAGGAGGTTCACAACGATCGATCCTGCTTACAAGAAGTTTATTGAATGGCAGTTTAATCGGCTGTACGACCTCGGTTACGTCGTCAAGGGCTCGCATCCGGTTCGGTGGTGTCCGAATGACGAAAATCCTGTCGAGGATCATGATCTGCTCCACGGGGAGGGCGCAAACATCCTCGATTACACCTTGCTCAAGTTCAGACTCAAATCGGTTGGATCGGACGGACTTGGTGGGTCAGATGCACCGGACGGATGGGTTCTCCCGTGCGCAACGCTCCGCCCTGAAACCGTATTCGGTGTTACGAACCTCTGGATCAATCCTGATGTCGTGTATGCGAAAGTCAGCGTCAATTCCGAGCAGTGGATCGTTTCCGAGGAAGCGTACCAGAAACTGACCTACACCGATAAGGAGGTCAAAAAGATAGGCGAGATCAGCGGGAGGGAGCTTATCGGAAAGACTGTCCAAAATCCGGTGATCGAGCATGATGCGCTGATCCTGCCTGCAAGTTTTGTCGATCCTGCAAACGGAAGCGGGGTCGTGATGAGCGTTCCGGCACATGCGCCTTACGACTATCTGGCGCTAAGGGACCTTAAAGGGGTCGAACTCGCCGAATACGGCATCCTCGATCTCTCGGATATCGAGATGATCTCGCTTATCGAGGTTCCTGGGATGGGCGAGTTCCCTGCTGTCGAGATTGTGGAGGAACTCGGCGTCAAGGATCAGTCGGATCCGCTTGCAGAGAAAGCTACAAAACTCGTTTACAGGAGGGAGTTTCACCACGGGGTGCTTAAAGCGAATACCGGCAAGTACAGCGGGACTCCGGTCTCAAAGATAAAGGACATCCTGGCGGCGCATCTCATCGAAGAGAACCTCGCAGACGTCTTTTACGAGTTCAGCGAACTGCCCGTGGTGTGCAGATGCGGGACGACCTGCGTTGTTGCGATGGTTAAGGATCAGTGGTTCCTCAACTATTCAGATCCTGCCTGGAAGGCTAAGGTGTATGACCACCTCTCCCGGATGCGGATCATCCCTGATGAACTGCGCGTTGAGTTTGAGAACAAGATCGACTGGCTGAAGGACAAGGCGTGTGCCCGCAGAAAAGGGCTTGGAACGAGACTGCCCTGTGATGACGAGTGGCTCATCGAGTCTCTTGCGGATTCGACGATTTATATGGCGTATTACATCATCTCAAAGTATATTGACCGGCTGAATGTGGAACAACTCACACCCGAGTTCTTTGATTATGTGCTGCTCGGAGAGGGAAGCGCTGATGGCACGCCTGTCGACCCGGATCTCGTAGAGCAGATACACAGCGACTTTGAGTACTGGTATCCGGTCGATATCAGGTCGTCAGGGAAGGATCTCGTCCCGAATCACCTCTTATTCTTCCTTTTCCACCACGTAGCCCTCTTTCCAGAGGATAAGCTGCCGGAAGCGATCGCGGTAAATGGCTTTGTCTCTCTTGAAGGAGAGAAGATGAGCAAGTCAAAAGGTCCTCTGCTCACGCTTAACCAGTCGATCGATGATTATGGCGCTGACGTGGTGCGGCTCTACATCCTCGGTGCTGCTGAGCAGACGCAGGATGCGGACTGGCGATCCGAGGGCGCCAAAAGCACGCATAAGCAACTGGAACGGTTCTACAACATTATACGCGATATTACCGAGACGACAGGCGCCGGCGGAGCGCAAGAACCGGAGCCGGAGCCAAAGATCATCGACAGATGGATGATGAGCCGTCTCCAGCACCGGATCGCAGAAACAAGCGAATCTCTCGATGTGCTTCGCACGAGACATGCGCTTCAGAACGCATTCTACCTGCTGATGAACGATCTTAAGTGGTACCAGCGGAGAGGCGGTACAGCGTCCCTAAAAGCTATCGCAAGCGTCTGGATCCGGCTGATGGCTCCGTTCACGCCGCATATCTGCGAGGAGTTGTGGGAGGCGGCAGGAAACGACGGTTCAGTCTCGCTTTCAGAGTATCCAATCCCGGATCTAAGTCTAATCGACAGAGATTCCGAAAGAGCAGAGGAACTGGTGGAAAACACGCTTGGCGACATCGAGGAGATCATCAGGGTGGCAGGGATAAAGCCCTGGAAGATCACGCTCTTCACAGCCCCTGCTTGGAAGAACGCCTCATTCAAGGCGGCTCTTCTGGCGAAGCAGGCAGGAAAACTGGAGATGGGCGCTCTGATGCAGGATCTGATGCAGGATCCCGAGATCAAGAAACATGCACGAGAGGTTCCGAAGTTTGTGCAGTCGTTAGTCAAGGATGTGCAGAGATGGAGCGATGAACAGGTCGCAGACGCCACCCGACCGGTGGATGAACTGGATGTACTCTTGGAATCAGCAGGTTTCATCGGGAAGGAGTTTAACTGCGCAGTTGCGGTCATGGACGCGGATTCTGCCGGGGATGATATCGATCCGCAGGGTAAGCGGAGATTTGCGGAGCCGGGGAGACCTGCGATCTATATCGAGAAGCAGGGGTGATCCGCATCCGATCCGGTTTCGGATGAGACGATGCGGGCGGGCGGGCATCATCGAAAGATTGTTATACTGGTAGCCAGAAACCCTAACGGTTGTGATGCACAATGAAAGAGATCAGCACCTCATCAGGACTCGGAGGCATCCTGAATGCCTTTCGGGATATCACCAAAGAGTCAAAGCGGATAACGTTTGTAGGCACTCCCGGGTTCTGCACCCCGTTTGCGGAACTGATCGCATACCCGATCAGGGATGCGGGCAAGGAGATGGCGTTTGTCGCCAACCTCGGCTTTGAGGATGCGAAAAGAATCGTGTTTACGAGCCACGGCATGCAGTTGGCTGAGAATGTAGACGCCGCCGCGGATACGGTAGTGATACTCGGCGGTCTTGCGATGCCAAAGATCAGCGTCGATGTCAATGCACTGAATTCGATGATCGGCCGCATTCTTGGAGATGGTGGGCTGACCATCGGTGTCTGCTTCATGAGCATCTTTGAGCAGACCGGATGGTACGATGTGATCGATTTCGATTATGTGATCGACACCCATACAAGTGTCAAGGTTCTTGAGAAGTGATATAACATGGCAAAAGAGTTCACAGTCAGCGGAACATTCAAAGCCGGTTCGAGCCGGGAGCAGTTTACCAAGACGGTAAGCAGCCAGAACCAGAAAAACGCAATCGAGAAAGTGTATTCTCTCATCGGAAGCGAGCACAGGCTGAAGCGGAATCTTATCAATATAACAGACGTTTCGGAGACGGGGTCCGCATGAGTGGACAACCTACAAACGATGAACTACAGCAATTGATAGCCCAGCATGATGAACATCAAGCGCGTGCCGAGATGCTTGCAGGGCAGATGGAAGCGATCCAGATGTCTATCATCGAATGCGAGCGTGCCGTAAACGCAATCGATGCGCTCAAGGGCGAAGACGAAGTCGCGTCGCTTGTTCCAATCGGTGCGGGTTCGTTTGTACATGCCAAATTGGTCAAACCCGACCGCACGATCATCAGTCTCGGATCGAACGTATCGGCAGAGATGTCTTCAGACGCTGCAAAAGAGCGTCTCGTCGACAGGAAGGAGAAGCTCGCAAAGATCCTTGAACAGATGAACCAGACGATGGGCGAGCTGGCAAAGAGGATTCAGGCAATCCAGGCGGAGGCTACCAAACAGACGCAGGCAGGGCAGATGGATCAGGCGTATATCTGATGTTTAAAAAATTAAAAGATAAGCTCGACTCATTCAAAGAGGCGATCAGCAGCACGATCGACCGGAAGACTGCGGATGTGGGTGCGGAAGAAGCGCCGAAGACGAAAGCGAAGAAGGTTGGGGTCGTCAAGAGAGCGAAGACCCTGATCGTTGAGCGGGAGTTGATTCTCGATGAGAGCGACCTCAAAGGTCCGCTGTGGGATCTTGAGATGGCTCTGCTCGAGAGCGATGTTGCGCTTCCTGTTGCCGAGAGCATCATCGATGCAGTGAAAAACGAACTGGTAGGCGTTCATAAAAAAATCAGGGCAGATACTTCCGATATCGTAGAAACTGCGCTTAGAAACGCCCTCATCGGAGTGATGTCGAAGGAGATGTTCGATCTCGATGATTTCATCGCAAACGCCACAAAGCCAGTGACCATCGTATTCACAGGGGTGAACGGCACCGGGAAAACGACCACGATAGCGAAAGTCGCATCAAGATTGAAGGCGGCTGGGTATTCTGTCGTGATCGCATCAGGAGACACGTTCAGGGCGGGCGCAACAGAGCAGATGGAGAAACATGCCGAGAGAATCGGTGTAAAATTGATCAAGCACCAGCATGGTGGCGATCCGGCTGCTGTCGTCTATGACGCGGTCCAACATGCGAAAGCGCAGCACCGTGACGTGGTGCTTGCGGACACGGCAGGGCGGATGCACACAAACACAAATCTGATGGACCAGCTCGAGAAGATCTGCCGTGTGACACCACCTGATCTCGTGATCTTTGTGGATGAGGCGGTTGCCGGTAATGATGCCGTGGAACGGGCGCGGGAGTTTAATGAGGTAGTCCCGGTGGGGGGAAGCATCCTCACAAAGGTTGATATGGACTCAAAGGGCGGTGCAGCGATCTCGATTGCGCACATCACAGGAAAGCCAATACTGTTTCTGGGAACCGGGCAGAAGTACGGGGACCTCGTGAAGTTCGATGCAGGCTGGTACGTGGATCAGTTGTTCGAGTGATCCTCCTGAAGCTCGATTAGATGTTTGCTTCAGTTGATCCCTTCTATGCAGTCCGGCATGAATGTGCCAATCATACATGCGGATTGCATCTCTTCGTGCCACTCGGAGACGTACTGCTCATCATACATGCTCTGCGGTCCGGATGTTGTCCCTATCCATTTCCATCTCGACTTTCATGGTTTTATAAGCTATACGCCCTAAAAGCCCTTTCTAAAACTCCACCTCTGGTGCGATTTCTGCTCCTTTCTCCGCCTCGAAGTATGATCTTTCATCAAACCCGAACATGTTGGCAACGATTGCTGCTGGCATCCTCTTTATCCGGGTATTGTACGCCCTGACCTCTTCATTGTAGCGCATCCGTTCTACTGCGATGCGGTTTTCCGTCCCCTCCAGTTGTGCTTGCAAGGCAAGGAAGTTCTCGCTTGCCTTCAGATCAGGGTAATTCTCAACGACAAGAAGAAGTCGCGAGAGCGCGGAATCCATCGCGCCGGCAGCCGCCATCTGCTCATCAGTCGTGGACGCCGCGCTCCACTGGCTCCTTGCCTTCGTAATCTCGGTCAGGAGTTCCTCTTCATGCGATGCGTAACCCTTCACAGTCGAAACGAGGTTCGGGATCAGGTCGGCTCTTCGCTGGTACTGGCTCTCCACCTGAGCCCACGCACCGTCAACCCTCTCCTCCGAACTTACGAAACCGTTGTACATCGATAGGAACCCGCCGCCGGTAAGCAGTGCAACCACCGCGATTACGGCGACAACGATAAGTGCGGTATTCTTAGAACTCATTCAATCACCTCAAATTCATCAACAATCTCTCCGAGGTCAGATAGTACCTTGATAATATCCCTGATGTACTGCTCCTTCTCCTTCTTAAATTTGGCATTGCCGCGCCGTATATCATAGATCTCTCTTAAGACATCCGTGTCGACATCATAAGCGTCCGAGACTGCGCCCCACATATCCCCGGTGCTGCTGGCAGGCAAGTCCTTCAGGTACAGGAGCGATCCAACGATCGGCGCAAGGACCGGGACTGCTGCAAGGGCGAGTCTCTCGAGATCCTTGCCCTTGAACCCGAGATATTCCCCGCGGATATGGAGTAGCTTTGATCGGAACTCAAACTCAAGCTGGTGTCGCAGGTGCTTTTTTGATATCACAAGGTCTTTTAAGAGGTCTTCGCCATCAAGCATCGTGTGGTGCTGCTTGATGTTTAAAAATTCGATGGGAAACACATCGGCACCGTCGAGGAGTTCCTCCTTTGTCAAGAGAAGCGGTATTTCCTTAGTCCCTTTGAGTTCATGCAGCGTATCAAAGTCGATACTATTGCAGACCGCAAGGAGTGTCGTATCGTCGCCAGTCTGATATTCTGCAAGTATTACCAGATTGTCTCCCAGAATCACCTTTATTTTTTCCGCATCTGTCTCTTTTGCCATATTATCACCCTATTATCATCAAACACTGGTCGGCAGTCTACGCATCACCATCCGCCTCCGAATCCACCGCCTCCGGACATACCTCCGCCGAATCCACCAAAGCCTCCACCAGATCCACCGCCTCCGGACATGCCACCTCCGAAGCCGCCGACGCCTCCATAGTACAGGTATCCGCGGCTTCCACCTCTCTGTCCTACAGACATCCGGATGAGCAGGGCTATGATGAAAACGAAAAAGATCAGCGTCCCGATCCTCCCGCTGGAGGTGCCTGTACTGCCCTGATTGTTCATGCTATACTTGGAGATGACCTCTCCATCGCCTTTGAGGAGCCCTTCGATTACAAGCATCGATTCATAGATGCCTTTTCCGTAGTCACCATTTTTGAAATTGGGTGTGATGATCCTATCGCCGATATTCACCTTCATGCTGTCAGTTATCACCCCTTCAAGCCCGTAACCAACTTCGAACCGGTATTTTCGTTCTTGTTTTGCTACAAGAATCAAAAGACCGTTATCTTTATCCTTTTTGCCTATTCCAGCCTGTTCAAATAGTTTTACCGCATACATCTCTTTGGATTCGCCTTCGAGAGATTCCACAGTAACGACAGCGATCTCAACTGTCGTCGCTCCTTCGATATTCTTTGCAAGCTCGGTTATCTTTGCTTCATAGACCGGATCGATCATATCCGCATCATCAGTGACAAACCCGGTGAGCTGCGGATAATCGACGGCTGCAACCACAGGTAAGGCGGACAGGAGGATCAGCAGAATCAATATTACAGATGGCTTTGTCATTTTCATCGTACCACGGTCGCTCCTTGAATAACTTTTAATCCTATCTATCTTAACTTGTATAAAAACTCTCCAGCTTGAGGAGGTTGTCAACTTACCGTACATGCTCAAGGTAACTTATGGCTAAATTCAGTGGAATCCGTGTTGGTACGGTTCGAGTGCAAAGTATCCCGGCAGGGTGTACTGTTACCTTCGTAACCGCCTTACTCCGTGGTCTTGATCACCCAAACAAAGCTTTCCGCACAGCATCGATATCAGCATCCACTTCGATTGGCTTTGCGCAGACCTCCACAACCTCAGTCGGATCTTTCATGATGTTGCCGGTCGTGATACAGACGATCCGCTCATCAGCGTCGATCAGCCCCTCTGCAACCAGTTTCCGCAGTCCGGCGATCGATGTCGCGCTTGCCGGCTCAACACCGATCCCTTCCACCGATGCCAGGTCACGCTGCGCAGAAACGATCTCGTCATCAGAGACCGAGATCGCAATTCCGCTCGATTCCCTGATCGCACGGAGTGCCTTTGCAGCGTTTACAGGATCCCCGATCCGTATCGCAGTTGCAATCGTCTCAGGGTTGGGATCGGGCACGATCTCTGCAAGTCCGCGGTCTATAGCATCCACGACCGGACGCGAACCCTCTGCCTGGATTCCGGTCATCTTCGGGATCGCATCGGTGATGCCGAGTTCTTTCAGTTCCTTAAAACCTTTATAGATCGCAGAGATGTTTCCAGCGTTTCCGACAGGCAGTATGACCCGGTCAGGCACCTCCCACCCGAGTTCGTCCACGATCTCAAAAGCGATCGTCTTCTGTCCTTCCAGCCGAAACGGATTGATCGAGTTTAGGAGATAGAACCCGTACTCGTCGCAGACCTCGCGCATGAGCCGGAGCGCCTCGTCGAAGTTTCCACGGATGTTTAAGACCTTTGCGCCATGAATCAGTGCCTGTGCGATCTTGCCGAGCGCAACCTTCCCGCCGGGAAGCAGCACCACCGCAGGAATCCCTGCTTTTGCTGCATAAGTCGCAAGCGAGGCGGATGTGTTCCCTGTGGATGCGCATGCAACCGTCTTCATGCCAAGCTCGATCGCCTTTGTCACACCAACGGTCATGCCTCGATCCTTGAATGATCCGGTCGGGTTCAGCCCTTCGTGCTTGACATAGACCTCGTGAACCTCCATGCCCTCACCGAGCCGCTCTGTGCGGTATAAGGGTGTGCCGCCCTCCCTGATCGTCACCGGCTTGATATTTACAGGAAGAAGTGCTTTATACTTCCAGACCGACCTGCATTCATCGGTTTTACGAAAATCAATCTCTGATAGGTCGTAGATCACCTCTAAAAGTCCGCCACAGGATGGGCAGGTGTATATGATCTCATTGGGATCATATAGGGCACGGCACTCGATGCACTGGAGTTGATAGTTCATGGTTACCCTTTTGTTGGTGGCGGATGTAAAGGTGTTGGGTCAAGATTTTAATACTTGGCGACCGTATCAAATCACATCAATTCGGAAAGGTGAAATAATGGAACTTAATACAACCATCACGCTCATTGGAGTACGACTTGCAAAGGTCGGAACAGAGTTCATATTTAAAGGTCCTGCCCCGGAGTGCGAGGATTGCAGATTCAAGAACAGTTGCATGAATCTTAGCCCCGGGAGAAAATATCGTATCGTAAATATCAGAACCACTACCAGACATTCCTGTGATGTGCACGACGAGGGTGTGCAGGCGGTGGAGATTGTGGAATCGCCGATCATATCTGCAATCGAATCAAAAAAAGCATTCAAAGGATCTAAAATCGTTTTTGAGCCGCCAACATGTAAGAGAAGCGAATGTACGATGTATGACCTCTGCCATCCGGTCGGGCTGGAATTCGGCGACAAATGTATGATCTCTGATGTGATCGGGGACGCTCCTGACGAGTGCGTGAAAGGGCTTTCGCTGAAGGTAGTTGAACTGACGCGATAACAGACACGGTCTAAAAACTCAAGTTTTCGAACGCACCAGACGGTCGTACACCTCATCGATCATCCCGGAAACATCGATGCCGCACGCCCTTGCAACGAGTAGCGCAACCGCGTCCGTTTCGACGATCCCAAGACGTTCCTGCGTATCATTGATCAGGCGTATGACCTCCTGCTTGCTTTTCACGCCGGATAGCTGCTCGACCACCAGGTCAATTACGGTTCTCTCACCAGATGCCTCCTCGGCCTCTTCGAGTGATGCATGGTCCTTGCGGGCAGTGGCATCAATGGATCGCTCCTGGCGATCTATTATGCTCTGGTCAGGTCTGAAATCGATTGGAATCTCCACCGAATGGATATCGAATAATGGTTCAACCACTTCACCTGTGATCCGCACAAGCTTTCGTTGCTCTGCATTCGTAAGTACCGACTCTGCTTGATCAGGCGAGAACCATTTCAGATCGAGGGAGAGCGCAAACACGAATTCACTGATCGAGGTCACCTTGCCCTTCTTCCGAAACACATGGGCAACGACCTGTTCCAGAGTCATGCAGTCCCTTGCCTGAGCGCATCGACGATTGTGTCTGCCACCTGCCTGCACTCGGTCCTGCCGGGGCCGGAATCGAGATGAACCGTAAGCGTGAGCAGATCGCCATCCAGGTGCATCCGCACCAGATAGTCGTCGCCGGTAAATGCGATCATCTTATATTTTTCATCAAGGCGGCTATATTTTAGCGATATCTTAAAATCAAGCATGCCGCCACTCTCGATCCCGACCAGAACCGCGTCCACGCTGGCAGGACTTAAATGCGCAAAATCGAGATTGTTCTCGACGATGTATACCGCAATCTCGCGTTTTGCCTTGACGGTGTGCCCGCTTCGGCCGGGCGATTCCGTGGTGAACATCTCGCGTCTTCCATCCATCCCTGCCATCGTCCGGACCAGATACGGGAGGTCCTCGTAGTACCGGTATTTCTGCTCGAAATGAACATCACCCTTTGGGAAATGGTAGTAGATGCGCTTTCTCATATCCATCATACTTTACTCGATCACACTCTGATCAGTTCGGCATCAGAGACCCCGTCAACACCCCGGATCTCGTCGAGCAGCGCATCAGGAACAGCTGAGTCGACATTCAGGACCATGATCGCCTTGTCGTCTGTTCCGGTTTCGCTGACCTGCATCCCGGATATGTTGATCTTCTCCCTGCCAAGTATCATGCAGCAGGGACCGATGATATTCGGGCGGTTCTCGTGCCGTGAGATGATCATGTAGCTCGATGGCACGATATCGAGACGGCACCCATCGATATTGAGTATCCGCATGTTATCGCTGATGAGCGCACCTGTAACCGATCTCGACTCGCCCCCTCCGGCAAGCGCTATCGTTATCGACTGCTGTTCCGCAGTCTCGGTCGATTTGCTCTCCTTGATCTTTATCTTCCGCTCCTTTGCAAGTTCCGGCGCGTTCACATAGTTAACGCTTGGACCCATCGACTGCGAAAGAACACCTTTGAGTGCTGCAAGTGTAACCATCCTGAGATCGGTGTCAAAGATCGCACCAGAGTATTCGATCTCGATTTCATCGAAACTGCGCATCAATTGGGCGCACATACTCCCGATCGTCTCTGCAACGCCGATATACGGCGCAACCACACTCATGGCGTCGGACTGGATATGCGGCAGGTTGATCGCGGTAGTTACAGACTCGCCCCTGAGAGCGGCAAGCACCTGATTTGCGACATCGACCGCAACCGCAACCTGTGCCTCCGCTGTAGACGCGCCGAGATGCGGCGTTACGATCACACGATCCAGATCAAGAAGCTGGCTTCCTGTCGGCGGCTCGTTTACGAAGACATCGAGTGCGGCACCTGCTATCTGGTTTTTATTGACCGCCCGCACAAGCGCATCCTCATCGATGACCCCGCCGCGTGCGCAGTTGATGATCCTGACACCCGGCTTCATCATCTCGAACTGGGAGTCGCTGACCATGCCCCTGGTCTCGTCGGTAAGCGGCGTATGCACCGTGATGTAGTCGGACTTCTTAAGCACGGTCTCGAGGTCTACGAGTTCGATTCCGAGTTCCTTTGCACGCTGTTTTGGTATGAACGGATCATAAGCGATGATCTTCATTAGAAGACCTTGCGCACGTTTCACAACCCCGATTCCGACCCTTCCAAGCCCGATCGTGCCGAGAACCTTTCCGCGAACCTCGCTTCCTGTAAACAGTTTGCGCTCCCACTTGCCAGCCTTTAACGAGGCGTTCGCCTGCGGCACATTCCTTGATAGCGCAAGCATCATCGCGATCGTGTGTTCTGCTGCCGAGATCGTGTTCCCTTCGGGCGTATTCGCAACGATTATGCCTTTCCTCGTCGCTGCGGCGATATCGATGTTATCGACACCGACTCCAGCCCTGCCAACGATCTTGAGGCGGTCTGCTGCATTTATAATTTTTTCTGTTACCTTTGTCCCGCTTCGGATCACGAGAGCATCGTACCCTGGTATGATGCTTACGAGTTCGTCCTCGGAAAGACCGGTATTGACATCCACGTCATGCTCTGCCTTAAGTATCTCCAAGCCCTCTTCTGCGAGAGGATCGCTTACAAGAATTTTCAACCTATATTACCTCCATCGATAAGTTATGATGTATCTGTGATCTCATATCTTAAAATGTATGTGGTGTATCATCGACGGTTTTATGGTGGGGTATAAAATTATTGGCATACAATTGGGTGGACTACTCTCGACAGGGCTGCCTCAGGGGCCCTGCAAGACCTGTGACCCCGGGTTCACCGATCCTTCCTGCCTTTCTCGAAGATCGAAGGAAGATGTACCAGATACCTCCCGTCTTCCTTCACGGACATGATGATCTCTTCCCGCTCGAGCAGCGATTCGAGATTCAGTTCATAAGACCCCTTCTCCAGGATGCGGATCGATTCAACCGCCATATCAGGCACCGCATACTTCGCCTCTTCTACCTTATCCGACTGCACCCCAGCGTCCGTGCCTTCTGCATCGGTCTCGGTCGCGGGTTTTGCTGGTACGTACAGAAACTTGTTCCACCCACAATTCGGGCAGCCATTTAAGATATCGACTGAACCGTCCTCAAATACATGTTCGCAGTTGGTGCACTTGTGGGGCATATCTGTTATTCTGTGCTCATGGGTATTCTTTTTATCTATCGCGGAATTTTTAGATGGCACTATTTGGAACAGTATAACAACAGAATAGCGCACATCAGAACCACAGCACCTGCCAGCGCCAGCGGTACGGTATAGTACCTCAACGTTTCTTTCATGCTCGAATCCTGCTTAACCAGCCAGAAATACGGATCGCTCACATAAGAGAAGATGAATGTCCCGGCACAGATCATAAACACCGTTTCCATACATGCAAGATCCTTCACCAGACTGGCAGTGACGATGGCTGTGACAACCCTCGAACCCTGCGCGGTCTGGATGAAGATTGCGATCAGGAACGGGGATAACATGACCGGTATAAAACTTTGCTCTACCAACCCGAGCACGTCCACCGGAAAGTCGCTGTGCGCGATGATGCTGCCGAGCGCCCCTGCACCACACAGGTCAAGGAGTATCCGGCCTGCCCTACCAGATGATCGCTTCAGGGTTTCGCCAATCTCATCGGCAGAGAGATCTCTTTTTGCGAGGGCAATCGAGGCCGCTACGCCTGTGAGCAGGGCGACGTTGACATCGCCGAGAAAATCTATGATCGGGTTATCAACAATAAGACCAAGTAAAATCAGCAATATAGGGATTGCAATTGGACTCCATGCTTTTAGGGATGATCTGAATGATATATGAATTTTTTCTGGCAGTATCTCAACATTTGTGCGCAGGTAATAGTAAGAAATGATTAAAAGCAGTGCGGATAATGGAATACTCACCACTAAGGTATCAAATGGATCAATATCGAGCGCATCTGTGATCACAATGATAACAGGTGATGGATATATCAAATTATAGGATATAACCGTTCCAATTGCGAGCATGTATGTAAATTTCCTTTCTGATGATTTTACTTTCAGAGCGACCCCTTCTATAACTGGGTTTAGAAGGATAAACGCTGTTATACAGCACATTGCCGGAATGGCTAATAAATACCCTGAAAAAAGA
>QBUV01000095.1 GCA_013572355.1 Candidatus Methanogaster sp. | reverse complement strand
GATCGCGCCAAGCACACCCCGGATTTTATGTTAAGATTTATAAATGTGTGTGATCGATAATACACCAACTAATCAAAGGTTGTGCAGGAATGGATACAAAAGACACGATATATGCAGCGTTGATGGTCGTATCAGCATTTGTGCTGACGTTTAGATGGCTCAATTACCTGGAGAACCAGGATCCCGTGATCTATGTCTCTGCGATGGTGCTGGTGGCTGCGCTCGCCGCGATGATCCTGGGTGCGGATGCGCGGCTCAGGAGGATCGAATCCGAGATCGAGGCGAAGGAGCGATCCTTGCGGGTCAATATTCAGGGCATGGAGGAGAGTGTGGATCGCAAACTTGATTCCATGGCGGGTGAGACCAGAGCCAGCATAAAAGAGATCACAGGCAGATTATATCGATAAACAGCCATGCGAAAAGCGACCATTAACCGAAAGACAAACGAAACAGAGATCGACCTGACGTTTGTGATCGAGGGAACCGGCAGATCAGAGATCGGCACAGGCGTTGCCTTTCTCGATCATGTGCTGGACTCGTTTGCGAGGCACGGGTTGTTCGATCTCACCATCCGCGCGGCAGGGGATACCGAACTCGGCGATCACCATCTGGTCGAGGATGTCGGCATCGTGCTCGGGCAGGCGATAGCACAGGCGCTCGGCGATCATGTAGGGATTGCGCGGTTTGCCGATGTCAGGGTGCCGATGGATGAAGCGAGTGCAAGCGTGATCCTCGACCTTAGCGGGCGGAGTTACCTGGTCTTCGATGCCGGGTTCTCTTCAGACGTGGTCGGCGATCTCACGACCCAGATGGTGCCGCACTTCTTCCACTCGCTGGTTTCGAGTGCCGGCATCAACGCGCACATCTCAGCAAGCGGCGGGAACGACCACCATGTAATCGAGGCGATCTTCAAGGCGTTCGGGATTGCGCTCGCGAGGTCTGCCAAGGTCGAGCGGTCTGATGTTCCAAGCACGAAGGGCGTGCTCACCGGCTGATGAGTGCGGGCAATCGTCCACGCCAGAGCTGCGAGTTTCAACCCTCTGCAATCTCGATCTTTCTCGGCAGCCCTTCCCTTGCGCCAACCGCCTCTATGCACTTCGCGGCAACAAAGTTCCCGAGACGCCCGCACACGCGGAGCGGCTCATCGTTCAGCAGCCCATACAGAAACCCGGCACAGAATGCATCCCCGGCACCGGTCGTATCAATGACCCTCGCAGCAAACGAGGGGATAGAAACCTCCGCATCCGATGTTCGGATGTAGCATCCGTCTCCGCCAAGCGTCACCACAACAATCTCTGCTCCGATCTCATTTAACGCTCCCGCCCCATCTCTGTAGCCGGATCCTGTAAGCATCTCCATCTCATCGCGATTTAAGAAGACGACCCGTGTCTTTGAGATGATCCCGCTGAGTGCATCAAGCCCTCTCCTGGCATAGAGCATCCCGGGCGCAAAGGAGATCTCGGCTTTCGACCGGTCGAGAATCTCTCTCTGCACATCGATCACGGTTTCGCCGACAAAGGAGGATAGATGCAGGTATCTCGCGCTGTTTACGCAGGATAGGTTCTCTGGCGTCAATGAGAGCGCATCGTTCACACCGGGATGCACATACATCGAGCGCTCACCGCCTGGATCGACAAGCACGATCGCGCTGCCGGTTCTGCCCCGGGCAACCTCGATCCCTTGCGTATCCACACCTTCTTTCGCCATCTCTGAGCGCAGGTATGCGCCATCGGCATCGTCCCCAACCCTTCCGATGAACCCTGTTTTTATGCCGAGTCTGGCGAGAGCAGCGATTGTGTTTGCAGCAGAGCCGCCTGGCTGCTCGCTCACAGAATAGACCCCGATCTCCTCTCCTGCCGCCCCGATCCGCTCGACGAGGTAGAGTTTGTCGATATTCAGTGCGCCGATGCCGATGATCTCAACCATACGCCGCCTCCATAGTTCTGACACTCCTGCGATTGCCACCGCTGGCAATTAATCCTTTGAGTCTGTTGAGCAGTGAATGGGGGTAAACAGCATAATCAAGATCGGTCATGCGTTGTTGAGCGCAACCATCATATTATGCAAGAATGCCTCAGCCCCGCCTCTCGGATAGCCACCGAGACGGTGTATTTCCGTACCGTCCGATCTGAGAAACACGATTGCGGGAACCCCGCCGGTGGGATTGTATTTTGCAGCAAGGTCGCGGTGTTTATCGGCATTGAATTTTATGCACACGAACTGATCTGCCAGATCGATCACATCCGGGTCTGTGTAAACAACCCGGTCCAGTTCCTTGCACCATGGACACCGATCAGTGTACACATCGATCATCACGGGCTTGTTCTGCTCCTGCGCAATCTCCATCCCTTCATCATACGAATACCACGTAATCCCGGTTCCCGGCTCTGCCGACGGCTGCGATGGAGAGGTAGAGTCGATACATGCGCTCATGAAACATGCTACAAGCGCAACAAGCACCATCAATGTAAGCATTCCTCTCTTTTTCATACGATCACTTCTGCTTGACCATTTGCAGGTCACCTCCATTAACCTTATCCATATAGAACCCACACGTATTCGCAGACGAAACCGTCGAGGCAGAAGATGAACACGCATGGAATGGATGAAAAAACCATCGGATCGATACTAAACGATCTGAAAAGCAAAGATACGCCTTACGAGCGTGTTTTGAGTTCGATGTGCACATATCCGCACCCCGTTGCAGTGGCGGCGCACCAGCAGTTCATCGAGACAAATCTCGGCGATCCCGGGCTCTTTGCCGGAACTGCAGACCTCGAGCACGAGGTGGTGCGGATGATGGGCACGCTCTTTGGAAACCCGGATGCGCACGGATACATCACAACAGGCGGCACCGAATCGAATATCCAGGCGATACATGCGATCAAAACTGCGCGCAAAATCCGCGAGCCAAACATCATCGTTCCGGCGTCAGCGCACTTCTCGTTCGACAAGGTTGCTGACATCCTGGGGATTGAGGTGCGGAAAGCAGACCTAGATCCGGAGTTCAGAGCCGATATCTCGTCGGTAGAGGATTTGATCGATGGAAACACGATCGGGTTAGTCGGAATTGCAGGAACCACGGAATTCGGGCAGATAGATCCGATAAGGGAACTTTCAGATCTTGCATTATCGAAAAACATATTTTTGCACGTCGATGCTGCATTCGGGGGGTTCGTGATCCCGTTTCTTACTGAGAAGTATGAATTCGATTTCACACTTCCCGGTGTCACATCGATCGGTGCCGACCCGCACAAGATGGGTTTCGCAACGATACCATCGGGCGGGCTTCTATTTCAGGATTCCTCCTATCTGGACCGGCTATCTGTAGATACTCCATATCTGACGGTTAATTCCCAGCAGACTCTTTCAGGCACGAGAAGCGGGGCATCGGCTGCATCTGCGTATGCGGTCTTCAAGCATCTCGGAAGGACGGGCTATGAGAGGATCGTGCAGAGGTGCATGGAACTCACATACGAACTGGTTGCGCGGGCTCGCGAATCCGGAGTTGAGCCGCTCATCAATCCTGTGACGAACGTGCTGGTGCTCGATGTGCCTGATGCCGATTCTGTGCGCAGCGTTCTGAAGAAGCGCGGATGGGACGTGTCGATCACGCGCGATCCGCGTGCGCTGCGGCTGGTGATCATGCCGCACCTAACCCGGGAGAACCTGAACCTGTTTGCAGACGACCTTGCCGATGTTGTGAAATGAACGAGTGCGAACTGATCGATGATCTGATCCGGTACTTAAGCGGAGAAGTTGTGGATTTTTCAGGATATGGGGTAGACCTGTCCGGTCTCACCGACTTCGAGCAAGAAGTCCTCTGCGAGACAAGAAAAATCCGGTACGGCTCGGTTGTCACGTACTCCGAACTTGCCGCAAGGATCGGAAAGCCAAACGCAGCGCGGGCAGTCGGAAACGCGCTTTCGAAGAACCCTCTGCCGATCGTGATCCCGTGCCACCGGGTGGTTTCAAAAGGCGGGATCGGCGGGTATGCATTCGGCATCGAAGCGAAGCGGTGTCTGCTGAAACTCGAAGACCAGAACCCCGAAAACGCTGCTGCTACTCACTCTGATCCACGAGCTGCGACCAGCTCAGACCAAAGTGCGAGAGATACGCGCTTCCAAGTATCAGCGTCACCGAGTTCTTCACGAGATGATCGAACCCGGCAGCAACAAGCCCGATAGCTGGGTTTATTCCACCGAGACTGAATATTGTAGTCAGTGCGATCTCGTACGGCCCTATCGAACCGGGCGTGATCTGAAAGATCTTTGTAAGATTTCCGACAGCGATTGCAAGAAATACGATCGGGATCATGGAGAGTGATATAGTCTCTGAAAAGGCGTTTAGTATCACAAAACATGTGAGGGTATCGACGAGCCAGACCAGAAGTGATCCTGCGAAGACGACTGCAAAGGCGCGTGGGTTTGTGGACACAAGCGCAATCTCCCTGATGAAACGATCGATGACGCCGCCAATCGTTGTACGGAGTTTCAGGAACAGAACCAGAAGCCCGAATACTGCCACTATAGCGAGTCCTGTGATTGTGAGTGTATTCATGATCCGCTGGTCGAGCAGCATCCCCCGCAGCCCGAGCATGGCAACACCACCGATCGTGGCGATTGCAAGAACGTCGAATATACGCTCGACTGCAAGCGAGGAGAAACCGGTGATCAGCGGAATATTTTTCATCTTTTTTAAGAGGTATGCGCGGGCCACATCGCCGATCCGTGCCGGCAGAAACACGTTTGCAGACTGACTCACCGCTATGCACCCCACCAGATAATTTAGATCCTCCTTCACCCCGATCTGCGCAAGGATCTGCTGATACCGGATGCCGCGCAGGGGCCAGGAGATCAAGTAGACCGGTATGGCAAGTACTATGAGCACAGGCGATGCTGTGCGAAGTGTATCTGCAATATCACGCACCCCGATAAGACCCGCAACCAAAAACAGGATCAGGATCGCAAGGATCGAGGTTGCGATGATCTTACGCTTTGTTACCTGCATTAGATCCAAGCTCCCGCCGCAATCGAAGAATCGCTCCACCCATCCCGACCACATCCCGCTTCAGATCGACTTTGGTCGCGCTCCCGGGTCTCCACCTCACAGGGAACTCTGCCACCCGGTAACCGGAACGCTGTGCCCGGACCAGAATCTCAGTATCCCAGAACCAGTGCTCATCCTTCACCTGATCCAGCAGATCAAAGAGTGCGTCCCGCCCGAATGCTTTGAATCCGCACTGGTGATCGTATAATTTTGATTTAAGAAGCGTTCGCACCAGAAAATTAAACCCCTTGCTTGCAAACCCGCGTTTTGCCGACCGCACAGCATCACTCCCGGGCATCATGCGCGACCCTGTCGCGAGATCGTAGCCGTCGCGTATCTTGCCGATCAGTTCTGAGAGGTGCAACATGTCAGTTGCGAGGTCAACATCGATATAGACAAGAATATCGCCGGATGCGGATTTGAATGCCCGGTTCAATGCGCTTCCACGCCCCAATCGTTTATCACTGTGCAGATGCTTCACGTAATGGTGTTCTTCTGCGAGTTTCTCTGCTATTTTGTCTGTTCCATCGGTTGCGCCGTCTTCTGCGATGATGATCTCGAAGTTCGAGGTTATTTCACGTAATGTATCTGCGGTCTGTCTTACAGTCCATTCCAGGCCCTCTGCTTCGTTGTATGCAGGGAGTACGAGTGAAACTTCGGTCATCGATATCGGCTTCCTGATGTATGGTTTCCTGATATCCGGTTAGATGTGGGCGGATATTAAAAAGTTACGGCATCCCGAACTTTCGCATTCATGCCTTCGGCACCGTTATGTAGAATATGCACCCGCCACCAGGATTATCCTCGATCCGGACATTCCCGTTGTGCGCATCAACCACACTTTTCGTGATCGCAAGCCCGATCCCGGTGCCTTTTATTCCGCGCTTCTCCCTTCGCATGAAACGCTCGAATACCGATTCCTTCTCATCATCAGGTATGCCATCCCCGTGATCAGAAACCCCGAATATCCAGTCAGATCCCTCACCATCGAGTGTCAGGGTGACCGTTGCGTGCTCGGGACTGTACTTGATTGCGTTGTCGATGGTGTGCAGGAATGCATTCTTCAGGAGTTCGGTCCCGCGTACAGGGCATCTCTTGCCAGTCTGGTACTTCATATCGATTGTTATGTCACGTTCTTCTATTTTCCCATCCAAACCCCTGAGTATATCGGACAACATCGCATCCAGATCGATCTCCTCAAGATCATTCTCGGAAACTCCCCCTTTTACTTTTGAATATGTTTTTATATCCCCGATCATCTCGTCAGCATTCATCGCGGCATTCTCTATCTTATCTATAAATCTTTTGACGGTCTCATCGTCCGACTGCTTCTTGATAAGCCCGCTATAGCCGACAATCACGGAGAGGGGACTCCTGAGATCGTGGCTCATGATGCTGACCAGCATCTCCTGAAGTCTGTTTGCCTCGGCAAGTTCTTCGGAGAGTTGTTCTTCGCGCTGGTGCCGCCCTCGCTCATCCGACCCCTGGCCTTGCTCCCTGGCATGTATGCCCCCTTCGGTGCCATCCGTATATCGCTTCATATTCCCTATGCTCCCTCCGCCCTGCCGGTTGAGTGCGGAAAATCGTTCCTGTGCAGCGTGATCTGGCATCGGTCTGTCGAGTGACTGGTGATCGCAGCTTTGCGGCACCTCACCGCGCCTGCATCACTCTTCTTGCAATATCATCCCCGACATCGGTGGTGCTTGACGATCCTCCGAGATCGTACGTCTTTACAGCCCCTTCCAGCAGGTTCGCTTCGATCGCACCGACGATCGTGTTCGCAGCGTCGCGCTCGCCGAGTTGCTCGATCAACATCGCGCCAGCCCAGATCGTTGCGATCGGGTTGACCTTGTTCAGACCGCGGTGCTTTGGCGCACTCCCGTGTATCGGCTCGAACATGGAGACGCCGTCCGGATTGATGTTCCCGCCCGGCGCAAGCCCGAGTCCGCCCTGGATCATCGCGCCGAGATCGGTGATGATATCCCCGAACATGTTGGGCGTGACCACCACATCGAACCACTCCGGGTTCTTCACGAACCACATGCAGATCGCATCCACGAAATTGAAATCGGTCTCGATGCCGGGATATTCGCCTGCGACCGATGTGAAGACCTCTCTCCAGAATCCGTAGATGTCGGTCATCACGTTTGCCTTGTCAACGGACGCAAGCTTCTTCTCTCGCGTGGATGCAAGTTCGAATGCGTAACGGATCACCCGCTCGGTCCCCTGCCTGCTGATAATCCCTATCTGGTATGCGATCTCGTCGGCATCGGTCTCGATGTCCAGACCGAACTTCATATAGTACAGGTTGCGCACGATCTCAGCGGTACCGCGGCTCTTGCCGGCGCAAGCCCGCCCGCCTACACCGATATACAGGTCCTCGGTGTTCTCCCGCACCACGACAAAATCGATGTCTTCCGGTGTTTTATCCTTCAGCGGAGTCTCGACTCCTCTCAGAAGTTTAACAGGTCTTAAATTGATGTACTGGTCGAAATAAAATCGAGCATTTAGTAAAATCCCCTGCTCAAGCACTCCTGGAGGGATACGTGGATCGCCGATCGATCCGAGATAGATCGCATCGTATCCGGAGAGTTCCTTAAGCGTATCCTCTGAAAGCAGTTCTCCGGTCTTCAGGTAATGTTCTGCACCATGCGGATACTCGATCCATTCTATATCGAATCCGTACGCCTCTCCTGCCGCATCCAGAACCTTCCTGCCCTCTGTGATGATCTCCGGACCGATGCCGTCGCCCGGGATCACTGGAATTTTATACTGTGCCATGTTCGTTCCTCAAGAACATGATTGGCATCGGGATGTTAAATCTTTTGCGGCTGGGGGAGTTTGGGTAGCCGTCACGACGTGACCTGGGCACTTATAACTCATTCCCCTTCTCGCTTCAGCACCCTGACATTATCGCCACGTATGGTCACCGGTATCGGCACCATCGCCTCAAAGAGCTCGACCGTGATCTCTTCATGTGCCTCATCAACACGCTTCACTCTCGCTTTCTCACCCTTAAACGGTCCTGAGATGAGTTCCACGATGCTGTCGACCGATATGCCGGTGACGGTCGGTTTCGGTGTCAGGAAATGCTCCACTTCCTCGATGTTGGATTCGCCCTGCACAAGCGATCTTGCATGTTGCACCATCTGGACCGCCTGGGCAAGTTCGTCGCGGTCACCTGACTCGACCAGTATGTAGCCGCGCAGTTCATCAGGCACGAGTATCGCGCGTATGTCGTAATGATCCCTCTCTGCAAGTTGTCCGAGTATGTTTGCGACCGAACGCTCCTGGTTCGCAGTGGTCTTCACCACAAAGACAGGTTCTTCGCTCATAGGTGCACTTCCTTTAGTGTTTCGTAGATTGCGCCTTTCGGCGTCAGTGTGCTCTTCTTCAGTTTGATTGTGTCCACATCCATCGTTCCGACCTCGATATCTGACAGGTGCTCGATCGCATCTTTAAGTCTAATTCGCGCCCCTTCCGGGTTGTGTTTTACCCGTGCAAGGGTCGCATGTGGGGTGAACGGACGCTTCTCGCGCTTAAATCCAAGTGGCGCAAGCGCCGACTCCGCCTCTGCGTACAACTTGGTAAATGTTTCCGCGGGATATGCGCCGATATAAATCACCCTCGCATAATCTGGTTTTGGGAATGCTCCAACCCCCTGAACTCTTGCTGTGAATGGTTCGGAGTTTACGCCCGAAAGCGCATCTTCGATCTTTGGAATCTTTTTTTCGGGCACATCACCAAGAAACTTCATCGTAATGTGGACCTGCTTCGGATCCACGAGTTTTATGTTCCCTTTGAGTTCCTGCTGGATCTCTGCGATTGTGTCTATGAAAGAATCCGGAAGATCAACAGCGATAAACGTCCGTATCATGAAATCACCTAAAGTATCAGGTAGTAGTGTTATAGCCTTTCAGATAGATAAAGATTGGTGGTCAGATAGCTGCCTGTCAGAATTCCCCACATTCAGCCACCCGAATCGCAAAACCAGCCACCTCGACCGCGCTATGCCCGAGAATCCGCACCATAGCCTCTTTCCCGACGCCACCCGCATCCCAGATCACCTGCGGCACATGCCCTGCACGTTTGATCGCATACTCTGCGCCCCAGTCCATCGTCTTGTGGTGCGGCGGCTCGTCCTTCCGGTCAAACGACGCAACCGTATAGCCGCACTCCTCGCAGGCAGAGATAACGCCTCCCGAATACCTGATATTCAGCGCGCTTCTAATCATCGGATCGAACTGCATGACTGCAAGGATGAGCCGTGCGATGTGAGACGATGCACCGAACTCGGCGCATCCGACTGCGCGTGCCCTGCCACCGCCGATCTTAGCGATCCTCCCCCTTACCGCGGCAACGTCCCCGACCGATTGCGCCGCGGGAGTTGCGCTTCCGATGTTGCACCCGACCTCAGGGATCAGCGACGCGAACGACGGCGATCCCTCAATCACTTTTACGGCGGCGCTGACATCCGCGATCGCATGGTACCGCGCCGCATCGCGGATGACCCCCCGGGTCTGGTTGACAGGAGCGACTCCGCGGCCTATGCTGGAAGAGTTTGCGATCGCTTCTTCGACAAAACCCTTTGCAGCGATGCACGCATCCGGCACGGAAAGTCCCTTCGCAAGATACGATGCAAGCGCTGACGAATACGTGCAGCCAGCGCCATGCGTCCCTCCCTCGATAAGACCTCCGGATCCCGGAATCAGTCTGGGGTGCTCGATCTTGCCACTGCTGCTCTCGCAGAGCACATCGGTGCCATCGAGATGCCCGCCAGTGATGACAGCAGCCCGGCATCCGAGAGTGGCGATTGCTGCCGCAGCACGCTTCGCATCCTCGATACTCCCGATCCGGATGCCGGTTATGGCAGAAGCTTCGTAGACGTTTGGCGTGACAACAGATGCAAGCGGGATCAGTTCCGAAACCAGCGCATCCAGCGCATCTTCTGCCAGCAGCGACCCGCCTGCCTCCGCGCTCATCACAGGATCGAGCACGAACGGAATGTCTCTGATCTCCCCTGCCACTGTGCGGACGATTTCATCAGATGACAGCATCCCGATTTTTACATAATCGACTCTTATGTCGCTTAGTACCGCACGGATCTGGTCGACGATCACATCTTTTGGGAGATCGTAGACGCGCTCCACCCCAAGCGTGTTCTGCGCGGTTACCGAGGTGATCGCGCAGGCGCCATGCATCCCGAGCGCGGCAAACGTCTTCAGATCGGCTTCTATGCCTGCGCCGCCTCCGGAATCAGATCCTGCTATGGTCAGTATGCATTGCATACACTATCGTGACATCATTTTTCTTTCGAAAGAGCCATCGCTGCGACGATCGAGTCAACACCGTCTAACCATTCTGCAACCAGCCCATCCGGCACGTCAAAGATGATCTCTGGCATGGACTTGCCAGATAGTATCCGTGCACCAACCGTGCTTATGCATTCCAGCGCTTTTTCCGGATCGCCATCCTCTGTTTCGATCGCAGTCTTGACCAGTTTAAGAAGCGCAGTCTTCGTATTGTAGGATCCGCGGACATAGCATTCGCATGAAACAAGCGCGCCGAGCAGCGAGGACTGGAGCGACTGGATCATCATATCGACATCCTCGTTAATAGGGGAAACATCGCCGAGCACAATCTCGCTGATGCCTGAAATCGCAGTTAACGCATTATCTGCTGACATCTTTTTCGCATTCCGTTTAGAAATGACATTCAGGCATGAAAGTATCACATCATCCATCATATTGACGAATACCTCAGTACTGCTTTCGGATTCATCGTCTATCTGGAAGTTACTCTCTTTCACGTTCTGAATCCAATTGTCCCAGCGTCCTTTTGTGTAATATTGAGCTTCCTTCTCTTTTTCTGACTTTTTCATGGTAAACTTTCTTCTGTATGTGGTCTGTTATTAATGTTAACCCCACCATACCAATATTAGAAAAGGCGATCAAGGGGGATGTATGAAGCGCGCTGATTTCTTATACCGGGATATGCGCTGGCAGATGCTGGTCCAGAACAGGGCGGCAACACTGGGCAACCTATCTGAACTGAAAAGCATCATCAGAGAGCATAGCGCAAGCGAACTTCCGGTATCCGAACTGACTTCCGGTCTGGTCGTCGCTTTGACCGAAACAGAGGATGCCGAAATCCTCGGTGAGGCAACTCTTGCGAGCAGGGATTTTTTGACAAAACTGACCGAAAATATCGCCGAATTCCCAACCGCTCAACTTCCGGTCTTGTTCGCATCCTTGCAACTATTTGCAGTCGAGCCCGGGCAGTACGGACTTGAGACTACCGAGAATCCGGATTCGGAGATCAACCGGATGACCGGCAGGGTGATTGAGGATAAGGATCGCAAGAAGATGCGGGATGCATACAGGGAGGCACATGACATGCTGGCAGAGGCAAAAAGCCTGCGTGCTCTTGCCATAACAGCACTGTTGGGATTATTTGGGCGGGATGAGTTTTCCGATATAGATAATTATATAAAAGATGAATTAGCCCCTCTGATCACCGCTCTTAACGATGATGGGCGGTACAGGCCATTTAGAACCTCGCTTGCCGCAAACATCGGTGACAAGCTGTACCGATTCGCAGAACGAACCGATGATCCTGCGCTTGCAGAACTGCTCCACAAATTATTCGATAAAAAATATATAAAGTTCGGAACATCCGGTTTCAGGGCATTCGTAGATAAGGATTTCACCAGAGAAAGATCTGATTTCGTAACTGTTGCGATATGTAACGATCTGATCCACCAGGATAAGGGCGGGAGACCGGTCGTGATCACCTACGACACGCGGATCGGCGCACGGGAGTTTGCGCTTGAGAGCGCGAAGGTGTTTCTCTCGCGCTCCTTTCCTGTGCGGTTTGCAAGAGAGCCGTCGCCCACCGGCGCTCTGGTTTACTGGCTTCGGGAGGTGGAACAGAACAATGCGGCAGGTGGCGAGAACATGACCCCGAGCCACAATCCGCTCTCGACCCAGGGGCAGCGATGGAGCATGGAGAACGGCGATGTTGCCCCGACATCGGTCACCGACCGGATCGAGAGGGAAGCAAACATCCTCTGCATGAGAGACCAGCCCACCCTGAAATATGACCTTCCGAAGGCGGAATCTGAAGGCAGGTTTGTGTACGTTGATATGCGGGAGAAATACACCGCATACATCGCTGATTTCTTACGATCACAGGGACTGGACAAGCTTCTTGCGGATTTCTATTCGCAGCCAGAGCACAGGTTCATCCATAACGCGATGAATGGCGTTGCAAGGGGCTATATCACAGAGATATTCGGGAAACTCGGGATTCCCGCTGAATCCGTCTTTCCGATGGATTCGGGGAAGGACAATCTTTTAGGTCTTAGATTCTATGCCAATCCCGAGGAGCAGTGGATTCTCCCGACTGCGGAGCGATTGGAACGGATCGGTGCACTCTTTGAGTGCGCAAACGATACGGATGGCGATCGCTGCGGCGGGATCCTTGACCGGGACGGGTTTATCAACCTTAACAAACTCCTTGCCATGATCTGCGATTTCGTGATCAGGGGACTACACTGGGAGAACCATATCGTGATACGGACAGGAACCACGTCCACTGCAATCGATGACGTGGTGCGGACGCTATCCGGGGACGGTGGATACGATATACCGACGCCGGAATGGGATCAGGTCAATTCGCTGATCCGGCATCCGTTTTACAGCGTAAGAAAGGTCACTGGTGATGTCGAATATGCCTTATCCTTGCACCGATTCCCGTGCATCGATACCGAGGTCGGCTTCAAGTATATCTCTGCCGCGATGAAAAAATATGATCTGCCGGCAGCGGTTGCAGGCGAGGAGAGTGGCGGATTCACGATCAAGCGGTTCCCTGACAAAGACGGGATCATCGGGATATGCATGATCGCATCCATGATCGCGTGGCACGGAAAGCCACCTGGCGAGATATGGCGGGCACATACGGAAAGGTATGGCGAAAAATACGACGAACGGCTCGATATCTGGGCTCCGAACAGCCCAAAGGAGAAGATCATCAATTCATGGCTCGAAGACCCACCAGAGTCGATCGCAGAGCAGGACGTTCTCTGGGCTGGCGGCACATACCATGACAAGGTCGAGTTCGTGCTGCAGGATCCGGGCAGGGAGACGATCTCCCGGCTCCTTGTGCGGGCGAGCGGAACCGAGGAGATAAACCGGATCTACATCGAAAGCAGCGATGAACAGGTCTTACGTGCCATCAGGCAGGCTGCGTTAGATCGGTTGAACGAGTTGATCATCGAGGATGTCGGGACTGCCGCGAATCATCACGATCTTTCCGACAGGGTCGCCTCCACCGGCATGACGTTTATGACAGAATCCGACCGGAAGCGGTATTTCGATGCGGTCAGGGCGAGGATGGATGCGCTTGCTGCGAAGGAGGGCGTTGAGCCGGTCACGATCTACCGGAGGGTGCTTCATCTGCTGACGCTTGGCATGGATCGGGACGTCAACGTGCGGCATGTTGCATGGGGCGTTGACATCGGGGCAGAGTATTATCATAGGATCTTTGGGCAGGATTGATAATGCGGTGCGAGAAATCCTCATACTTCCGCATCGATGCTGAAGGCATTACCATGAGAATCGTGATACCATTTAAGAAAGAGAACGCCAAATCCCGCCTCTCTGGCGTGCTAACACCAGATGAGCGCGGCCTGCTTGCGATGAAGATGCTTCAAGATGTGCTCGATGCGACCGACGGCTTCGCGGTCGATATCCTCACGCCGTCGATCTTTAACGACGCGCGCATCGATCCACACATCCTGTGGAGCGGAGCGGGGCTGAACGATGCATTAAACGAGTACCTCTCCAAGGTGGCAGAGTACGGATGCGATCCGGTCATGATCGTGATGGCTGACCTGCCGCTCCTGAAGAGCCGGCACGTGCGAGAGATTGCGACTTCGGATGCCGATCTGGTGATCGCACCCGGCAAGGGCGGAGGAACCAATATACTCTCCATCAAAGACCCGTCCCGGTTCAGCACGGATTACTATGGCACGAGTTTCCTTGATCATCTCAGAATCGCACACGACAATGGCCTCTCAGTCGAGGTCTATGACTCGTTTGCAGCAGCGACCGACATCGATGAACCAGACGATCTCGTAGAACTGCTGATACATGGAACAGGAGCGGCTGCGCGTACGCTTGCAGATATTGGATTTGTTGTTGCGGTGCGCGATGGCAGGGCAGAGGTTGAGCGATCCCCGCATTCCCAAAACACAAAATAATATCAAACCTTAAGCCTCGGGCGAGATTTGAACTCGCGACCTAGTGATTACAAATCACTCGCTCTGCCAGCTGAGCCACCGAGGCGTCGCACATTATGCAGGGATAAACTTGGTGCCATAGTATATGATGCCAGCGGCACCATCTTCACCGAGTTTCCTGAATATCGGTTTCACACGCATCCCGATTGCGATCGCATCATTGTCGCAGACCACCTGTCCGGTCATGCGCGGACCCTCGTCCAGTTGGATGATCGCAAGTGGATACGGCGTCTGCATATCGAATTCCTCGGATGCGGTATGGATGATCGTGTAGGTGACGACCTCGCCATACCCTTTGAACTGATATTCCTCGATGCTGCCATCCCTGCGGCAGTTCGGGCACATCGTTCTCGGCGGGAAGTAGTATTCACCGCAGGTATTGCACCTCGTTCCGATCAGGTTGTACCTGCTGCTGATATGTCTCCAGAATCTCGGTACACTCATGTTGTGTATACTCTGTACGGTAACACTTAAAAGATAGTTGCTTGGCTGTCAGTCAGATAACAATACTTATATATACCGACGCACGTATCCATAATGCGAGGCATAGGAGGCATCCGCATTGAAGATTGTAACAATCAAAACACCTGATCAGGTGATTATTCCTTTACAACAGCATGATGGCGCGGTGTGCGATTCCTTGGTAAGTGTCGGCGATATCGTTTCTGTTGGGCAATTGATCGGCGACGGCGAGTTCCGGATACATTCGAGCGTTTCCGGAGAGGTTACAGCCGTTTCCGAACTGCCGCATCCAACTGGTAAAGATGTTCTCAGCGTGGTGATCAAGACACACGATGGAGAAAAGAGAGAAATTGAACCGGTAGAATTGTCCGCAGGAAAAATAAGGCGCATTATCAAGGAAGCCGGTATTGTCGAACCGAACGGACACCCGACACTGCGCACAAAAGGAGATATCGACACGATCGTCGTCAACGGAACGAATACCTGGGATCTGTCGTCATACGAAGCGCTCATGCTCGATTATCCTTCTGAGATCGTATATGGATTGAAAGCATTGATGGAAACGGTTGGTGCTAAGAAAGCGTTCATCATAATCGAACTTGGCTCAGAAGCGCTGAATACCATGCGAACCGAGACGATACCGGACAGCAACATCAAGGTCATCGCGACACCGGGATACTATCCACCGGGCACCGAAAACACGCTTTCTAAGAAGTTCGCGAAGAAGAAGGTGCCACGCGGTAGCACTACAGAGGACAGGGGCGTTCTCGTGAGCAGCATCGCTGCCATGAAAGCGATATACGATGCGCTCCGCGACGGTGAACCCATGATTAAGAAAGTGGTGACCGTTGCAGGTGCGGTAGGTTCTCCGAGAAATGTTCTCGTGGACATCGGCGCGCCGATAGGTCATGTGATCAAAGAATGTGGCGGCTGTAGTGGAACGCCGGTAAAGATCATTGTAAACGGCGCAATACCTGGCGCAGCACAGTACTCGGATGAGGTTCCAGTCATCAAGACGACAACAGGAATTCTCGTGCAGACCGAGCGCGATATCGAGCGCGAACCGCCAGCACCCTGTATCAACTGCGCGTGGTGTGTGGACGAGTGTCCGGTTGGTCTGATGCCGCACCTGCTGTACGGGTATGCAGACAGCGCGCAGTTTGACAAGTGTGCAGAGTTGTACATCGGTGACTGCGTGGAATGTGGTATGTGTGCGTACGTCTGCCCGTCCAAGCTCCCGATCGTGCAGATAATCAGGTATGGCAAACATGGCGTTGCCGAGATGGAGGCATCCGAATGACATATACAATATCACCATTACCCCATGTGAAGAGTGACGAGAGTGTGAAGCGTGTGATGTGGGGCACGGTCGCTGCATTGATTCCGATCACGATCGCGGCGATCTATCTCTTCGGACTTCCTGCGCTAACGATCATTCTTGTAACTGTGATTGCGGCAGTTGTAACCGAGATCGTGATCTACAAGGCAGCATCCCAGCCGATCCCCATAAGTGATGGGAATGCCGTGTTGATCGGTCTTTTGCTTGCGCTTATCATGCCGCCAAGCGTCCCGATCTGGGTTCCGATCATCGGAGCCGCGTTTGCGATAGCTATTCCAAAATACATCTTCGGCGGCACAGGGACGCTGGTGTTCCACCCGACACTGGTCGGATTTGCATTCCTGCTTGCTGCGTGGCCCACGCTGATGGGAACCGGATCTACGCCGAATCTCGGCGGTTTCTCTGACCTCTTAATCGAGACTGGAGCTGGCAGGCTTGTTGAGGCTTCGCCGATATTAGTCCTGCTCGGCGGTGCATTCGTCCTGTACAAGAGATACGTGGACCGGCGGGTGGCACTCAGTGCCACTATCCTACTTTTACTCGTTATGCCGATCGTCGGGATGGGTTCACAACTTCCTTATGTGATAACCGGCGGCTACTTCCTCGGACTGATATTCCTTGCGGCAGACCCGGTCACAACGCCTGTGACAAAGAAGGGCAGACTGATCTATGGGGTCATGCTTGCCGGGTTGATACTGATCCAGCTCCATTTCAATACCTATTTCGCAGGGATGTGCTTCGCAGTGCTCATGATGAACGTCTTCAGCCCGCTCATCGACAGAAGCACCATACCAAAGCCGATCGGAGGGAAATAAAATGGCAGAAACAAAAGATTCCACTGTAATGATACTCGTCAAGCTGACGATCGTTGCTGCGGTGGCGGCTGTGGTCCTGACAGCAACGTACGGAGTCACGCAGGAGCAACTTGCCAAACTGGCAGAAGCGGCAGGCGGTCCGGATAAGCAACTGCTCGACTTTGGTGTTGTTCCTGATGCTACTAAGTTCAAATCCGCGGGTGGTGAACTGTGCTACGAGGCTTATGACGGTGGCGACCTGATCGGCTATGGTGCCATGGCAGAGGTGCAGGGTATGCAGGACCTCTTAACGCTCGCAGTCGGAGTGGACACTGATTTCGTGGTGACCGGAGTTGTTGTGGTCTCGCAGAAAGAGACACCTGGAATCGGGGATAAGATCCAGAAAGATGAAGGGTTCACCGCACAGTTCGCAGGGGTCGGTCTTGATGGGCTGGCACTGAGCGATGACGGCGGTCAGATCGATGGTATATCAGGCGCAACGATATCATCCAGATATGTCGCCGACGGAGCCGCTGAAATAATTGGAAAGATGCAACAGGAGGTTTCATAAATGGCAAAGAAATCCTTTGTAGGAGAGATAATCAGAGGTATCATCAAGGATAATCCTGTATTCGTGCTCGTACTCGGTCTCTGTCCGGTACTTGCTGTGACCACGTCGTTTGCAAACGCGCTCGGCATGGCGATGGCGTTCACCTTTGTGCTACTCGGCTCAAACATCTTCGTCTCTCTTCTGCGAAAGCAGATCCCACCAGGCGTCAGGATCCCGATATTCATCCTGATCATCTGTACCTTCGTTACGATAGTTGATATGATGCTTGAGGCATTTCTGCCGCCGATGTACGAGGCGCTCGGAATCTTCGTGCCATTGATAGTCGTGAACTGCATCGTCATAGGTAGAGCAGAGGCTTTTGCGAACCGAAACCCGGTACTTCCATCGATAGCGGATGGGATCGGCATATCGATCGGTTTTGCGGTGGCACTGATATTGATTGGTAGTGTCAGGGAGATTCTTGGAACTGGTGAGTTGAATCTTGTGATGTTGAGCGTGCAGGACGGTGTTCCCGGATTCTACCCAATCCTCGCCGAGCCCTTATCATTCCCGATTGCGCCGGCAACCGTGATGGTCACGCCGCCCGGAGCGTTTTTAACGATTGCTGCACTGATGCTTCTCTTCAAGATTATGAGTGATCGTAAACGGATGAAACAACTCAGAAAGGAGGGTTACGAGATATGATCGAAACACCCGGACTTATGCCGACAGAGAACATCTTCCCGCTCTTTGTGGAGGCGATGTTCACAAAGAACTTCCTCCTCATAATGTTTCTCGGACTCTGTTCGTATATTGGTCTAACCACCAACTCAGAGACCTCAAAAGGCATGTCGATGGCGGTCACCTTCGTTATGACGGTGTCGGCGATCCTCACATGGCCCATCTATCATTATCTCCTGAGCCCTGCAGGTATTTTGGGGACGGATCTGACGTTCCTGCGGACGATCTGTTTCATCCTCATCATCGCTTCGTTTGTACAGCTTGTCGAGTTCATCATACGCAGGTTCAGCCCGCCACTGTACAAGTCGCTCGGGATCTATCTCCCGCTGATCGCAACGAACTGTGCAGTGCTCGGTGTGGTGCTGCTGAACATACAGGAAGGCTACACGTATGGCGCAAGCATCATTTACGCGTTCGCGGCAGGTCTTGGCTTTGCATGGGTGATGCTTGCGACAGCGGCTGTGCGAGAGAAGCTGATCATGAGGGGCGTTGACCTCTTCAGCGGCTTCATCGGAGCGTTCTTTGCAGCGACGATGGTTGCACTAATCATTGTCAGCTACTTTTCGGTGGTGAAACTATGACCGTTGATCTTATGGTTTTGATGCCGCCTGCAATCGCTGTGCTTGGCGCACTCGGACTTGCGATGGCGGCGATGCTTGTATGGGCGTCAAAGGCGTTCCATGTCGAGTCCGACCCACTTGTTGATGCGCTGATGGAACTGATGCCTGGTGCGAACTGCGGAGCCTGCGGATACCCGGGATGCGCTGATTTTGCAGAGCATGTCGTGGCAGGAGATGCGTCACCAGATGGATGCACCTCGTGTGATGCAGAGACGTTCGAGATGATCGGAGAGCTGCTCGGAATGGATATCAGCGCAGCAGAGCCCATGTATCCGATCACGATCTGCCAGGGCGGCACAAACTGCAAGGATAGATACGATTACATAGGCGCTCCGACATGCAAAGCCGCAATCCTGCTCGCAGGCACAAAGAAAGCCTGCTCGTACGGATGCATCGGTCTTGGCGACTGCGTGCGAGCGTGCATGTTTGATGCGATCGAGATTGCGGATAACGGGCTTCCGGAAATCAAGAAGTACAACTGCAAGGGCTGCGGCGCATGCGTGACCGCGTGTCCGCAGGATGTACTCGTCGTAACAAAGGAGCATGGACCCGTGTATGTGGTCTGCTCATCACACGACAAGGGCAAGTATGTCAAAGAGATATGCGAGTTCGGATGCATCGGATGCGGGATATGCAAGAAGAACTGCCCTGAGGGCGCAATCAAACTGGTGAAAGCTGTTGCCGTGATCGATCAGGAGAAATGCACCCAGTGCGGGACCTGCATCGATGTCTGCCCGAGGAACGCGATCGTAAAGTTGTGAGTGAGTGTGGGCGGTTGCTCACACCACGATCTCGATGCCGTACACCTGCTCAGGGTTCTCCTTGTGCACCTTCCAGAAGACCTCCTCGCCGAACCTGTCGACCAACTGCAAGGTTCTCCGGGGCACGGTCTTTGGCCCGAGCACCGCGCCGGGCCTCTCGGGATCGTCGATGTAATCGGTCTCCATCATGAACCTGCTCCCCTCGATAAGCGCGCTCTCGATCGCGCCCTTGCCTGCGAGCACTCCGGGAAAGATCCCTTCGCGTTCAAAAACGTGTATCAGCGGCGGAGCATAATGCTTGATCACTTTTCCGGGCGAAATCCCGGATCTCTTCGCGATCACTGCGAGATCCGCGATCACTGCAGCGTCAGCAGTCTCGGTATGGAGTTGCACAGCGCATCCGGCATCACGCGCGAGAGTCATGCCGTAAGCCATGATGCGGTTGGACGCATCCCACGCGCTCTCTGAGACCTCATAATGCGGTCTTCCGGTCTTGATGGCTATCGCCTCGCCCTCACGAACGAAACGCTGTGCGATCTCGAGCCCAGCAATCATCAACTCTTCTGCCCGCGTCTGTCCCACGCGGTCAGATAGCACCGTGATCTCGGCAGGATGGACTCCGAGCACAGGGAACGCGGTAACACTGACATCGGATTGGTTTATCTCACGCGCGATACTGATCGTCTCTTCAAAGACCGGTTCGTAGTCAGTTGGCTTTGTTATCCCCATACCAAGTGTCCATGATGGCTTTGATACAAGGATGATGTGCGTGCCACCCGCGCGGGCAAACTCCTTGACCGCCATGAGCCCCTTTCCCCTGCGATCGAGATGGATATGATTGTCAGTTATCGGGATCATGGATCAGGGATCATAAATCATAACAATCCGAGTTCATCGAGATCATTTACAATTTTGATGACGACGAGTTTCGAATCTTCCGGACTTTTGCATCCGGTGATGATCATTTTACCAGATCCGAATAGCAACACGACCGATTTCGGCTCTTTAATTCGGTAAACAAGTCCCGGAAACTGTTCCGGCTCGTATTCGATGTTTTCGAACCCAAGACCCATCGAAACGGCATCGAGATTGATCACGCACCCAAGGTCCGCAGATGAAACGATATTGTGCAGAACGAGTTCGGTCTGTCCCTCTGTACTGGTCCCGATCTCTTCAAGTTTCTCAAATATCTTCTTTACCCCGATCGCGACATCTGAGATCTTCTTTGCGCCCGTACACACGATCTTCCCGCTTCCGAAGACAAGAACAGCAAGTTTTGGCTCCTTGAGGCGATAGATCGCTCCGGGAAACCTCTTTTTGTTGTATTCAGCTCCCTCTATCAGCTCTGACACGCGTTCGAGATCGATGGTACTTGATATAGCGGTGGACGCAACCACATTCTCGATTTTGATCGTTTTTGTGATGTCTTCAATGGGCATGTAGCAACCTTCGGCATAATATTTCAGTGGAGATGGTATTAGTTGTATGAATTGATATATTAACCTTACTGAAAAGGAGGGCGGTCAACCCAGATCGCACTGCCACACCAATAAGGTTTTAAATCATTACACCAACGATCATCTTAACCTTATTAGATACACGGAGGACAAACCATGGCATATGGAATCGAATTTGTACCAAATGACCCTGTTCTGAAGATAGCTCATTACGCTAAGATGGCTGAGCAGAACGGGTTCGACAACGTCTGGATCACAGACCACTACAACAATCGTGACGTGTACACCACGCTTGCGGCGCTCGCAGCCAACACCAACACGATCAAGCTCGGAAGCGGTGTCACGAATCCCTACACGCGAAACGTGGCAGTTGCCGCATCCAGTATTGCAGCAGTAAACGAGATATCGGGCGGACGTGCAATCTTCGGATTGGGTCCCGGTGACAAAGCAACCTTTGATAAGATGGGAATCGAGTGGGTGAAGCCCCTCACCATGACAAAGGAGACCGTTTCGGCAATGCGCGAACTCTTTGCCGGAAAGCCAGTCAACCAGAAGGGTGAACTGGTATCACTCTCTGGTGCCCAGATGGCATTCGCTGCCGGAAACATCCCGATCTACCTCGGCGTGCAGGGACCAAAGATGCTCCAGCTCGCAGGAGAGATAGCGGATGGTGCGCTCATAAACGCATCGCATCCGGAGGACTTCAAGGTCGCTGTAAAGGAGATCAAGAAGGGCGCGGAATCGGCAGGCAGGAGTATGAAAGACATCGATGTGACCGCGTATGCATGTTTCTCAATCGACAAGAAGGTCGATAAGGCACTTAATGCTGCAAAGATCGTTGTTGCATTCATCGTTGCGGGATCACCACCGATGGTTCTTGAGAGACACGGCATCGACCCGAGCGTGATCGGCACAATCGGCGGAGCAATCGCAAAGGGCGACTTCGGAACCCTGATGGGTGGTGCGGTCACAAACGAGATGATGGAAGCATTCTCGATCTACGGAACACCTGCTGACTGTGTGGCAAGAATCGACGAACTCACCAAGATGGGCGTCACGCAGATCGTTGCGGGATCGCCGATTGGTCCTGACAAAGAGAAAGCGATCAAGCTGATCGGAAAGGAGATCATCGGAGGCTGAGGGATTTGCCGCCAAAGATCGTAGAAGTCATTGAAAATGGCGTCTGCGCGGCTTGCGGGGCATGTGAAGCAACATGCCCCCTCAATGCCGTTTACGTAGAGTCTGAGGCAGATGTGCCTGAAGACGAGACTCGTCCCCCGAGCGCAAGCAGACGCGATCCGAATAATCTAACTTATTATGTTCACGGCGCAGCATGTGAGGTCTGTGAGGACTGTCTGACATGTTCAAGGGTTTGTCCTGTCGTGGACGGGTTCCCGACAGACGAGTTTGACAACGTCCGAAGCTTCAGAGGAGGGAAGAGTGAGTTAGAGGGGCAGGACGGTGCGGTCGTATCAGCAATACTCAAATCCTTATTCGAGCAGGGAGAGATCGACTGTGCTGTCGGTATCAAGCGGGATGAGAACTGGGGCATCGAGCCATTTATACTGACAAAGGCGTCAGATGTTGATTTATCAAAGGGCACGAAGTACAGTTCAGCGCCTGTTCTTGCGCAGCTTAAGGATGCGATGAAGAAGTACGAAAAGATCGCGGTCGTAGGAGTACCGTGTCAGGCACACGGCGCAGCACTCATGCGAGAGAACATGACTGACCGAATCGCTCTTGTGATCGGAATCCTCTGTATGGAGAGCTTCACCAGCGAGGCACTCTGCGACAATATCATCCCGAATATCATGGGGCTTGATATCAAACAGGTCGTGAAGATGGACTTCGGAGGAGGAAAGTTCTGGGCGTTCACCAAGAACGGCGACAACGGCGAGGAACCTGTTGGTCACAGTGTTGCGATCAAGGAAATTGCGGCGCTTGCACGAAACCCATGCCACCACTGTCTCGATTACACAGCATACTACGCAGACATCTCGGTTGGATCGGTCGGCGCGCCAGATGGCTGGAACTCTGTAATCGTCAGAACCGAGACCGGTGAAACGTACCTGAACAAGGTGAAGGGCATCGAATACATGGATGACCCGAAGCCAGGGATGTTCCTCATAAAGAAACTTGCAGATATGAAGCACAAGAACAATGCGCCAAAGGAAGGCGGGGCGCATTAACCGTGCCTTCTATATCGGGCGCTTTCAGCCATACCACATAGGGCACCACACCATACTTGGCAACATCGCCGACGATGTCGACGAAATCATCGTCGGGATCGGTAGCGCACAGCGTAGCCATGAGCCAGAGAATCCGTTTACCGCAGGCGAACGTGTAGTTATGGTCTCACGTTCGCTGAAAGATTTAGATATTGATTATTACGTAATTCCGATCGAGGATATACAGCGAAATGCAGTCTGGGCCTCACATGTGCTATCGATGACTCCGCATTTCGAGACCGTGTACACAAACAACCCGCTCGTTTTCCGGTTGTTCGAGGAGGCAGGAGTTCCGGTAAAGCGTTCCCAGATGCACCAGCGGGAGGTCTACTCCGGAACCATTATACGAAAAAAGATGCTCTCTGGCGAGGAGTGGGAACATCTCGTACCTGATGCTGTGGCAGAGACGATTGATAAGATCGGGGGGGTCGAGCGGATCAGGGAGATTGCACGGGACGATGCAGGATAGGATCTGAAGATTGTTTGAGACGTTACTAGCGATCTTTTAAACGAAAAAACTCTTGTTGATCTGAGTTTCATCCGGACGAGCCCAGCACCTCGTGCAGCCGCACCACATCCCCGATCACAACAATCGCAGGCGCCTTAACCCCGCGATCCTTTGCGATATCGACGATCGTGCTTAAACTTCCTGTGGTCACCACCTGATCATCCCTCGTCCCGCGCTCGATTATCGCAACAGGCGTATCGGGATCACTGCCGTACCGCATCAATTCCGGGATGTACGTGCCAAGCGTGCTCACTCCCATCAGGATCACGAGCGTACCCAACGACCGCGAAAGCCATTCCCAGTCGAGCATCGACCCTTCCTTCTTCTGCTCATGTCCTGTGATGATCGTCACCATCGACGCATTATCCCGGTGCGTTATCGGGATGCCTGCGTACGCGGGAACTGCTATTGCAGACGTGATGCCGGGCACCACCTCAAACTCGATCCCGGCTTTCCGAAGTTCCAGTGCTTCCTCGCCACCTCTTCCGAAGAGATATGGGTCGCCGCCCTTCAGACGAACCACGGTCTTCCCCTGCAATGCGTAATCTACCAGCAATCGGTTGATCTCATCCTGTGAAAGCGTGTGGTCGCCTGCGTATTTGCCGACATCGATCAGTTCCGCGCTTTTCGGAAGCAACGCGAGTATTTCAGGTCCTGGCAGTTGATCGTACACGATCACGTCTGCCGCCTTAATAAGACGCAGAGCCTTGATCGTCAGGAGTTCGGGATCACCAGGACCGGAGCCGACCAGATATACTTTCCCATTCGGATGCATGGTAATCCCACTTGCATTAAGCGTAATAACAGTTTCGCGATTTCACGCGGTGAACGCGGTCGGGACTCCGTTCTTGTCCCAGCCCCGCTTTTCATAATACATCGTAAGCGCACTCTCGAAATACTCACGATCCAGCAATTCGCCTGCGTGGGGTCCGGTCTTGATCGGTGTCGTGAATGCCCGCTCGGACGGATAATCATCCTTCCTGGTGACTCCGAGTTTTACGTTGATCGTGCGTGTGAGGTCATAGATGTGGCTTGACCGCTCGAACATATCCTCAAGTGTCAATGGAACTCCTGTTGCGGCAGCGAATAGATCTGCATAGATATGCTCATCGAGCCCGAGTTCGATCCACGGGAGCCTGCAGACGCCGAGACAGTCGAAGAGCGGGCGCACGGTCTGGTGGTAGATCACGAGATCGACGCGTTCGTCGAGTGTCCAGTTGCTGCCAAGTTCGATCTCCTTTGCAAGAGGCCACGCCCTGGTGTGGTGTGCGCCGATATCAGATGTCCCGTATCCGAGCGCCATCGTGACACCGATCCTTGCATCGTACGCGGTCATCTCGAGCCCTTTTGTGTGGGATATTAGATTTTCAAGGTCAGGGAAATGTTTTATCAGTCCGTAAGTTCCATCTGCCACGATATTACCGATACCTTCCCTGTGTGCGATCTTTTCAATCAGCTCAAGAACCGAATCACCATCCCCCCACTTCAAGGTCATCCCGTCCAGATCATCACGATTGAGGATTCCCTGTTCGTATCCATCGATTAGAACAGCGATCAGGTTGCCTGTCGATATGGTATCGATGCCAAGGTCGTCGCACAGCATATTTGCACGCAGGATCACTTCAAAATCGGTTACGCCGACGTTTGAGCCGAACATACATGCAGTCTCGTATTCAGGACCCTCTGTCACGGTTCCTGCATACTTCCCCCCTTTAACGAGGCATATATTTCCGCACGACATCGGGCAGCAGAAGCAGGCGGTGTCCCCGATCTTGTATTTCAGCATAGTATCGCCGTTTATCGTATCAGCGCCGTCGAAATGGGCATCGTTGAAGTTGTGGGTCGGCATCGCACCAGCGGTGTTGATATAATCGATGACCGACATCAAGCCCTGCTGCTGCCATAACTCGAAGAGATCGTGGCTCTTCAGGTAATCAAATGCCCGGTCACCTGCATCGATGAGCGCGTCCATATCATGGACAGGCAGGTCGTGTGAGCCCCTGACTGCTACTGCTTTTAAGTTCTTTGAGCCAAAGATTGCCCCCATGCCCGTACGCCCGGCATTCCGGCTCCATTCGGTGTTGATGCACGCGAATTTGACGAGATTCTCGCCTGCAGGACCGATCACGGCGACCCGGGTCTCGATGTCGCCCATGTCCTCCTTGACAGCGCGCTCGGTATCAGAACTGGTCTTGCCCGCATAAGCGGATGCACTTCTGATCTCGATATCGCCATCATCGATGCAGATCATGGAAAGCGCATCCGCCCTGCCTTTGATTACCAGCGCATCGTAACCAGCCTGCCGCAGTTCCACCCCGAAAAGCCCGCCCATGCTGCTATCGCCATATATGCCAGTCAGCGGCGAGATCGATATGAATGAGTTCTTGCCTGATGCCGGAAGGTACAAGCCAGAGAGCGGACCCGGCGCGATCACTATGACATTCTCGGGACCGAGCGGCTTTAGATCCGGGTGCTTCATGAGATTGTCGAGCACGATCTTCGCACCCCAGCCCCTGCCACCGATGTATTTCAGCGCGAACTCGTCATCAACATCGGTTACGACCGATTTACCTTTGGTCAGGTCGATATTCAGTATCTTCTTTGTGTAGCCGCCTTTGATCTCCATCTCGATGCCTCGTGTTTGTGCGCCACTTTATCCGTACTTGGTAAAGTAAGTTATGGTTGCGTGCGTGGGATATGTGCGGGATGTGCAGGGGATATGAGTTATTGTGCAGACCTTGGGGCTGGTTGCCTGAGCCCCACTGGATGCAGTGTCCCCTGACTTGTGAGTCGCAACAGTAAACCTTATTGCAACGTTTAACATAATCTATCGCTATGGTAAAGCCAATCGTCTGCGCAGCACTACTCATTGCAGTGCTCGCATATCCGGCAGTTTCGGTTATCGAGGACGGCTCGATATACGAGGATTATGTGGATATCGGGGAGGTCCAGCCGGTTGAGGTCTATCAGGGCTCGAGCACGACGTTCTCAGTCTCTGCCACAAATCACGGAAATCTCTGCTATGGTGGAGCCATTCTCAAATATCCCCGCGATCTGCCAGAGGGAATTACCATATCTCCTGTAGAATCGCAGACCATCGATATCGGAGAGACTGCTACGTACGAGGTAACGATCTATGCCGGTGAGAACACATCTCCCGGAACCTACAACATCGGGATCGCGGATAACGCCGCGAACGATCCGAATACGTGGTGTTTCGTAGAGGTATCTGTCCTGACGCCGCCCCCACCGCCCACGCCAGTGCCGACCGAGAAGGTTACGCCGGTTGCAGGCGGGATTCCTACCAGACCGGCAGAGGCAGCGCTGGAGACCGAGGGGACAAGATTGACCGACAGTGTACTGTTCTGGCTGGTGGTTATTCTGGGCGCGCTGCTCGGAATTGGCGCGTTCATGCGGTATCGGGGCATCTGAGCAAGTCCGAGCGATAGTGGGGTTGTATGCCAAAATTCGCTATCTGCATCCGTCCGCCGTTCTCCCCCCACCCACTCATCTGACCACTCACGACTCATTAAGCTCGCCCATAACCCCTGCCAGAAACTCAGCAAGCTTCTTCTCGCTCAGATTCGGAAGCGACTGGTCAGCATTCGGCTGGTGCCCCCGTGTCAGCGAGATCGTCTTGATGTGCGGCGCAAAGTGCTTGAGCGCGGAGAGCATCTGGGCTTCGAGGTAGTACAGAACGTCCGTAAAGATCGCAAGATCATGCTGCCCCTCGCCCCGGACGCCGCCCCATTCCGGACTCTTCAGAAGATTCGTGATCTCGATTGCGCCCATCTCCCGGTCCGGGCGGACGCCCTTCTCACGCATCGCACCTGCAACGTGCGCTGTCGCAACGACCGGGATATTCCTCTCCTTTGCAAGATCCAGAGCCCAGTCAAGATGCCTTAGATCGCTTCCAACGATGAGAACCGGGCGCTCTGCCCGCTTGATCGCCGCCGCAACGCTCGCAGATGTCCCGACCTTCCCGAGATGCGGACCCGGGACGTTTGCGCACTGGTATGCTCGTGTCATTGTTATACCTCCTCCTCAGGTACAAGCCTGCTCGGATCGCCTATCGCCTTTCGTGGCTTCCAGCCGGCTTCTTCCAGATACTCCATGATCTCGTCCTTCATCGTGATCGGAATGTCACGTTCATTTCGGACGAAGAGATGCAGGTCAGGCGGTAGCGTTCCCATGTATTTCTTGTACAGATCGACGTAGTTTGAGAGTTTGATCTGTCGCCCCTTCGCATTGTCGCTCGGTCTGATGCATAACTTAGCAGTTAGAACGATCGCCTCTTCCATCGTCTCTGCCGGGTACATCAGGTGTTCAGGCGCGGGTTCGCCCTCCACGACCTCGCCAGTCCTTTTGTCGTAGAGTTCCCACTCGCTTAGTTCCTTGTTACTGATGTACGCCCGTCTGTACTTTGATCCGTGCGGGCCAACGATCACTGGGATCCCCCACCGGTTGGTGCCTGTTGCGATGGATGCTGCCTTCTGGCTCATCGCACCCCACGCGATTCCACATGCTCCGACCTTGTTTAAGATGTAGTCAGCGATCTCCTCGAAGTTCCCCCGCAGCGGGAGGCGGGCGAAGATTGCCGCGACCTTGATTGCGGCACCGACAATGTGAGCGTTTGCAACGCACGAGCCGATGTTGACAACACCGCCCGCATCAAAGGAGCCCGGATATTTTTCATAGAGCGTCTGTCCATCCTCGCAGCGGTACATCGCCATCGCCATTGCTGAGCAGCCCGTTGCAACGACGATGTAGTTCCGGCGTGCAAACTCTTCAGCGATCTTTGCGACCTCGACCTCGCCGTTTGGGAAGTTGCTGCACCCAACAAGCGCAACGATTCCGGGAATCTCGCCGAGGACAAGCGGAGCGCCTACCTTCCTGATCTCGGTGTCAAGAACAGGTCCTCTTCCAGCCCGCATCGTGTACGTCTCGCCAAATGCGATATCCTGAGCGGACTTAAGAATCATGCTGATGATCGGAAGGTCTTTTTTGCACTCGGATTCGCACCTGCCGCAACTCATGCACGGGCTGAAGAGGTCAGAAAGCCCCCCGAAATCGCCTTCCTTTGCTTTGATCATCGCGTCCTTGACCGGAAGGCTGTTCGGACATGCCCGGTCGCACCAGCCGCACTCGATACACTCCTCTGCAAGCTTCTGCACTTCGTCAAGTTCTGGCAGGTGATTGAGCGCATCCCTCTTCGGTTTGATCTCAAGAGCGGTCTTTGTGATCACCTGAGCTGCTATGAGCGGATCTGATATCAGAACCCCTGGCGTGCCGTTCAAAAGATCGGAAACGACCTTGTCAGGATCGCGATTCGTAACGTCAGGCAGGTTGTAGCATATTTTATCGGTTGTGAGGATTAATGGTGCTCCGGTCTTCTGCGCCTCCTCCAGAAGATCAGTCCTCACGCACTGCTCGTCCAGGACGATGACATCAGCAATTCCTGAGCGCACAAAGAATTGTTGCATGGATAATGGACCGATAACCTTTGCAGATGCGCTATATCTGCTCGTCTCAATTGCGGTACAGCAGATTCCGCAGACCTCCATCTTATCGGAAAGACCGTGTTCCTCTATGTAATCGATCGTTGCGACACTCACAGCCGGGTAATGCCCGATGAAAACGATGACTGGCTTTGTCCTGTCGACCGCGCCGAACCCGAAATCGATGAGCGCAGCATCGGGGTCGCCTTTCGGGAAGTCGAATCCCGCGATCTGCGCGATGTCCGCGACCTCCTTTGCGAGGTTGTCGATCATCGAGACATGCAGCGCCTTTGACTCGAAATCGATGTATGAACCCTCCTGACCCGTGTGCGTCGATGAGAGCACATGAACAAGCTGCTGGTTCACATAATTGAGTACCTCCTCAAGGTCGCCAAGGGTCTTTGGTCTGGTGCCGACGACGGTTCGTATGATCGGCGCCTCGACATCGATGTAGGGGCCGAGATCGATCGGATGATCCCTGCCGCGCCATTTGATCAGCTCGTGCAGCACGTGGTTCGCATGTCCTGCATGTGCTGCGGTCCCGATGCAACATGCGATCGTGACCATGCGCGCCTGCTGCGCTTCGATACCGATTCCGCACGCGCCCTTCCGGTCGCCTGTGAGATCGCATTTTCCGTATGTGCAGAGACAGCACATGTCACAGATCGGAGCGTAGAATGGTGGGAAGTCCTTTAACAGGCGGTGATCCCAATTTCGAAGCGAGAGAATTCCAGGCTTCGGGGTGGGTCCCATCGGCTCCCATTCCTGCTCTGCGAGTTCCTCCTCTGTGGTGACTTTTCCGATGTTGATCACCACGTTCTCCATGCCGTCAAGTATGAATCGTCCGTCTTTGATCATGAATAGTCCTCGTTTTGGATTTCTTTGATACGGGTGGTTGATGTAATAAATATGTTTGTACGCGATTTCGCTGTGCAAAGGTTTAAGTGAGATCGGTAGAGATCAAATACCTTCAGGATATTATGCCTGGCTTGTCCGGATAGTGTAGTGGCCTAGCATGGAGCCCTGTCGAGGCTCCGCCCCGGGTTCGAATCCCGGTCCGGGCGTTTTCATAATCTATAGCCTTACAGCTCAGCTCCGATCACGGTTTTGGTCGCGGTTACGCTCTTGTTCTCCCTGATCAGATCGACCAGTTTGTTAAGCGTGCTCAATCCCTGCACCTCGATGACAGCCACGAAGTCGTATTCACCGAATACGTGATACACTTCCTTGATACCGTCGAGATTGCACAATTCGTTGTAGGTCGCCTTCTCCTGCCCTGGCACCACGTTAATCATAGTAACTCCGATTACCATATTTAAGAACTCCTTTCTTTCTTGTACATAATGCACCAGTTGTACTCTACTTCACCGCATATATTACTGTTGCGAGGTCTGGTTGCTTCACGATGAGACGTTTACCGGCATCAGGACCGCCTCTCCATGAGCATCCCGACCTGAGTTGCCCATGCTTCGAGTTGCACCCGCTCATTACTCCCGCTGATCAGGTTCATATCGGCGTCTGCAAGAAGGATTGCAAGTTCTGCGAAAAGAACGCTGTCAAAGCCCTTGTTCTCTGTAACCCTGCGCAGCCGATGCACGATATCGGTGCCGCTCTCCTCCATCAGCAGATCATCGATCCGCTTCCTTGCCGCTTTGAAATCCCCTGCAAGCGACGCATGTAATAGTTGCAAGATCCCCTCCGGGATGCGTTCGAGATCGATCTCGTAGACCGTGTTTGCTGTGATCTCACGGTGCTCGATGGATGCGATCTGGAGCACCATGATCGCAAACGCAAGATCGCCGTCTGCCTCGTATACGATCGCCTGAACTCCGTCGTCGGTGATGGGCGCGCGCTCTGCCTCTGCGATGTAGCGGATATGCGCGGCGATTGCAGCATCGCTTGCGCGGTCAAAGAAGAGATTTAACCCCCTCGAGCGTAGCGCAGGAATCAATCTGGGAAGATGCGTGGTGGACAGGACAAATCTACAGGTATGAGCGTGCTTTTCCATGATACGCCGCAGCGCGTGCTGCGCATCCATGCTCAACGCCTCAGCGCTATCGATGAATATCATCCGGAAGTCGGAATCAAGGGCAGCCATGCCCGCATATTCGTTGATGACCTGTTTGAATACCGAGATCACGGTTTTCTGTATCTTCTTTGGATCGTCGGTCCCGATGAGTCTTGCAAATCTCGGATCTGACACAAGATACTTCTTGCCGCGGTCAAAGAAGTTGGATGCGTCGAAGACGGCAAGATTGTTCTCCCACTGATCTCCATAGAGCGCTCCGGCAAGTACGGACACAGTTGACCTTTTTCCTGTGTTTTTAGCGCCGTATAATACCAGATGCGGGAGATTGTTCGATTCGACCAGATGTTTCAGGTTGGATACGACGTGTTCGTGCCCGACGATATCATCGAACGTGTGAGGTCGGTATTTCTCGGTCCAGATCACCTGTTCCATGATCAAGGGATTGTGGGCAGGGATATTAAGATTATAGGGATGGCGGGAGGGGGCGCCACTTGGGTATCTGCACCCGTCGAAGCTCCCCTCACGATTGCGTCCAGTCGGCTGGGGCTGGCTGGTCCGATGCCGAGTGCTGTAACAGTGCCCGGCGGCACCCCGGCAAGATCGGTGCCTACAGCACGATCTTCTTCTGTCCACACCCTTCCACAGCACGCGAAATCCCCGCCACGAGTTTCCCGCGCGAAGGGTTTCGGATCTCGCGACTTAATGCACCGTTTGTACTCGGTCGGCACTATCTAAAAACCTATTGATAGCCAAACTTTCCATTTTATCGTCTAATATTTTCGTTTCTGTTGCATCCAACCAAAAACCATGAAAATAACCAATTCAATAGAAAAGAACGGATATCCGCAGCTA